>CAMVDK010000192.1 GCA_947166165.1 uncultured Porphyromonadaceae bacterium | reverse complement strand
CTGCATCTTTTCGGCCTTGCGCCCGTCGTTGAAGCCGGCCTTGCGCCCGTCGTTGAATTGCCCGGCCATCACGGCTATCGTGTCGCGGTAGTTGCGCAGGCTGGCGTCGTATTGCGCTTGTTCCTGTTCGGTGAGCGAACGCACTTCGGCGATCTTCTCCAGTTGCCGGAACACGGCGTCGCGTGCCGTGAACGGCATTCGTTCGAGTAGTTCCATGTTTTTCAGTGTATAAATCCAACATTTGAACAGCGTGTCGCAGCTGTCTTCGTCTTCGTCGAACAGCGGCAACTGCAGGTAGATGAGCCGCAACTTGTCGCTGAACGGCTCCAGCGTCTTGAGATTGGCGAGCCCGACGTCGGTCCGGAACTCGCTGCCGATGTCGGGAAGCGTGAAGTTGAGAAACGCGATCAGATACACCGCGCTCAGCTTGTACATCCACTCATCGCCGCGCTTGGCCTGACGGGTGATCGATTTGGAGATGTAGAACAGGCTGCGGTCTTTGAAGTAGGGCTGGCTGCGGTTTTGCATCTCCACGATGATGTATTGGCCGCTGTCGGTGCGGCAGTAAACATCGTAAATCAGCGACCGCTGCTCGCTGAAGCCAGGAATCTGCTCCTTGTCGAGAAAAGTGACATCGGTGATGGTGAACTCCTCAATCACATTGTTCAGGAAACTGATGAGCATGTCCTTGTTGATTTCCTGGCCAAAGATGCGTTTGAAGCCTACATCGGTGAAAGGGTTGATGAATTTCGACATAACTGTTTATTAGTTTTGGTGGCATTCATCGCTGATGCAGGGGCAAAATTAGTCTTTAATTTTGAATTCCGCAAATTCTGTATGAAAAAAGGTCGCGTTAGCGCGTCAAGTTGCGAGCGGCCCGCGGTGAGGTGAGGGCTTTAGAACGGGGGGCGGGATGCGAGAAGCCTGCGCCGGCGCGATGGTGCGCCGGCGCAGGCTTCTCGCTTGGCTTGATGCAGCGTGGCTTCAGCGAAGGGCGGCCTGGTTTTCGGTCATCCACGTCTGCCACCATTTGCGGACTTTCTTGTCCTTGAGGGCATCCACTTGCTGCTGCAGCCATTCGGCCTCACCCATTCCGCTATCGCGAAGGGCTTCGAGCAGCAGCGGGGTGAAGTTCTCTTCCTGGGGGTGCTGGGCAATCCATGTGAGGAAGTCGCCGCCCTCGCGCAGGCCGGTGTTGACAATCCATCGGGCCGACAGCACCGCCTTGATGTGGACGCGTTTGTCGGAGCTGTTCTTGCGGGCGTTCTTCACCGAGGCCGCGTCTTTGTTGAGCTTAGCCATGTCGAGCTTCATGCTGACGGGCGTCTGCGAGATGCGCATCATGTTCATGCCGTAGCCGTCGAACTCGCCTTTGGTCGTGGTTTTGGTGGGCTCCTTGTGCTGTTCGCTCAGGTAGTTGGCGTCGCCTTCGGTCATGACGGCCGTGGCTTCAACTGGCAGGGGCGACAGCTGGCCGTCCTTGCGGATGAGCAGGCTGCTGACCACGGTGCCTTCCTTGATGAAGTAATCGCCGCCTTTGGCCGTGGAGCAGAACTGGTAGGTGCGCATCACCTTGATGGTGTCGCCATGAATTTTGTAGGTCTGCGTGTCGTCGGTGCGGTAAGCCACGTCGTTTTGCGGCGCGGCGATTTCCATCAGCACCGGGTCGCCTTCATAGCCCAGCAGCGCACCGTCGATGAAGTTCCACTGTTTGTCGAGTATGAGGGTGTAGATTTCGGTGCTGTAGTTGTCCTCCAGTCGCCCCACATACACAATGGCAATGTTCTTGTCGCTGAGTTTCACCAGTTTCGCCACCTCGGTGTCCACCTTGTCGAGCTGGTCGATGTGGTGCAGATACACCGGGCCGAGCACCTGCTTGGCGTCGGCTTTGTCCATCACGCCGTCGCCGCCCATGTAGGACTCAAGATTCACCGAGGCATAGGTCGTGGCCGAACACAGGCCGAAGGCGAGTAACAGTAGTTGGGCAATCTTTTTCATCGCTGTAGATTTTGTTGAATAATAACTATGTGCAAAAGTAGTCTTTTTGTGTGAGATACACAAAATATTTTCCACAAAAAAATCTGCAACTAAAAGTCATGCCGACTATTTTTGCTGTCCAGCTCTGATGCCGGAGAGCGCGGCTTCGAAGCATCTTAGACTCATAGACGAACAGAACGGCTATGGTATCATGAACCAATTGATATGCATAGCTGCCCACTGGCGGGCACCAACTGACAAACATTCCACCTTCAAGCCCTCATGTGATTTCAAGCAATTGCATGGAGCGTCGAAAAACCATCTAACCGATTGAATATCATAAATATATTGATTTATCGGGGTGGAGATTTTAGATTTGTGACTTTCGAAAATTACAACTAATTTTGCAACAACATTACAGCATAAATGACAATCATCGCATATCATCAACAATGAGATGAAGGCATCTGCTAAACATATCGTCCTGCTGCTTGTGGTAGTCATGGCCTTCGTGCCGTTATACACAGGCAACGAGAACAACGGCCAAACCACAGTCCCAGCAGGCCTGAATCCCACCAAAGGGCATAATCACGACGATGTGCCGCGTAACGAGAAAAAAGTGCTCTCACGTGAAATATTCCTCCAAAAGTAGTTGTTTTTTCGATTTTATTTGTAACTTTGTCGAGAAATTCTATTATTCTAAATTTTATTATAATGAAAACTTCCAACAAACTGCTTCTTTTGGCTTTTATAGCCTTTCTAGCATCATCGGCATCGGCCTACGACTTCATGGAAGGCGGCATCGCCTACGATATCAATGCCGATAGCATCTCGGTTACGGTGACATATGAACGAGATCCTTATGGCAACTCCGTTTCATATCCCAACGCCAGTGGTTCACTCACTATACCATCGACGGTGACGCATAGCGGCACAACCTACTCCGTGACCAAAATCGGCGGGTTTGCCTTCCGTGGTAGCAGCGGCTTCACAGGCACACTGACTATCCCCAACTCGGTGACCTACATCGGCAGCTATGCCTTCTATGATTGCGACGGCTTCACCGGCTCGCTGGTCATCCCCGAGTCGGTGACCTACATCGACGACTTTGCCTTCGCTGCTTGCAGCGGTTTCACCGGCTCGCTGACCATCGGCAACTCCGTGACCGGAATCAGCGGCTATGCCTTCGCTGGTTGCAGCGGCTTCACCTCGCTGACCATCGGCAACTCGGTGACCTCCATCGGCGAAAGTGCCTTTAGAGCCTGCAGCGGCTTCAGCGGCTCGCTGACCATCCCCAACTCGGTTTCCAGAATCGGTGTTTGTGCGTTTAGTAATTGTGTGGGGTTTGATAGACTTGTTGTTGCACAAGGCAATCCAGTATATGATTCTCGGGATAATTGTAACTGCGTGATAGAGACTGCCACAAACACCCTTATATGCGGTATTAAAACATTTACAATCCCTAACTCGGTGACCTCCATCGGCGACGAGGCCTTCCATGGTTGCAGCGGTTTTACCGGCTCGTTGACCATCCCCAACTCGGTGACCTCCATCGGCTGGGAAGCCTTCTGTGATTGCAGCGGCTTCACCGGCTCGCTGACCATCGGCAACTCGCTGACCGAAATCGGCACATATGCCTTCTCTGGTTGCAGCGGCTTTACCGGCTCGCTGACCATCCCTAAGTCGGTGAAAACCATCGGCGACTATGCTTTCGATGGTTGCAGCGGCTTCATCGGCTCGCTGACCATCCCCAATTCCGTGACCTGCATCGGCCGCTCTGCCTTCTATGCTTGCAGCGGCTTTAGCGGCTCGCTGACCATCCCCAACTCCGTGAAAACCATCGGCGGTGATGCCTTCTATGGTTGCAGCGGCTTGTCTTCATTAATATTAGCAGGTAATGGCGAGTTAAAAGTGAAGCATCTTTCTGTGTTATCATTCAATACTGTTTTAATCCAAAGTGGTATCACAGGAATCAAAGGACTGCGCCTTTCGCCCAAAGATAAAGTTTATTCCTACGCCACCACGCCGCCAACATGTGACGAAAACGCTTTTACGCAATACACTGCCGCCCTCCATGTGCCCAAAATGTCGTTGGCAGCCTATGCCAGCGCACCTTATTGGAGCAACTTCAGCAATATCACCGCAGATGCAGGGGAGTCTGTGGGCGACGTGAATGGCGATGGCGTGGTCGACATCGACGACCTGAACGTCGTGATCAACATCATGGTGCACAAGGCCGCGATGGCCGACTGGCCCATGGCCGACGTTGACGGCAACGGCTACGTCGACATCGACGACCTGAATGTGGTCGTCAACTTCATCGTGGGCAAGGATGGTGGCGGTTCGCATGAGCAGGGAGACTGGGTCGACCTGGGTCTGTCCAGCGGCACGCTGTGAGCCACACGCAATATAGGCGCCAGCTCGCCCGAGGACTACGGCGACTACTTCGCCTGGGGCGAGACCGCGCCCAAGGACGTCTACATGTGGAATTGGGAAAACTACAAGTGGTACAGTAAGTACTTTGACGAAGGTGACGGTGGGTTCACGAAATACTGCAGCGACGAAATTGACGGTTTTAAAGGCTTTGTTGACAACAAGACAGAGTTGGACCTTGCCGACGATGCCGCCGCTGTCAATTGGGGTGGAAGTGCGCGCATGCCATCCTTAGAACAGATTCAAGAGCTTGTAAACGAATGTGACTGGCATTGGGAGGATCGCAATGGCGTGTGGGGTCGGCTGACAACCGGCCCGAATGGCAACACCATCTTCTTTCCTGCTGCTGGTTGCAAGGCTGAGGGGTAGTCTTTTTGTGTGAGATACACAAAATATTTCCCAAAATAATTAGGGACAATTAAAGCCGTGACAAAACAACAGGAGCCACTCTTACGAGCAGCTCCTGCCTAGATAGAAACAATTTTACTTTATACTCCTTTATTAGTCCACGTTCAGGTTGACGCGCTTCAGGTCGATGGCCTTGAGGTCCTTGTTGCTCTTGGCCAGGAACTGAGCCACGGTCTCCTTGTTCTCGCCGGCCTCGTAGACCTGCTCCATGAGCACGTTCTCCTGATAGAACTTGTTGAGGCGGCCCTTGGCGATGTTCTGAATCATCTGCTCGGGCATGTTGGCCTCCTTCTCGGCGGCGGTGTCGGCCATGATTTTCTTGGCCTGGGCGAGTTGCTCCTCGGTCATGTAGCCCTTGCGCACGGCCTCTTCCTGATGCTCCTCGGTGGCGCAGTAGTAGGCGTTGAAGCCGGCCTTCTTCAGGGCCACTTCCACAGCCTTCTGCACCTGCTCGGCGCGGCTCTTGTCGATGGCCAGGCGGAGCTCGTTGTCGATGGTCTCTTGCGGAATCTGCTCGCGGGTGGCCTTGATGGGGTTCATCGAAGCCACCTGCATGGCGATGCCCTTGGCCACGTCGGCGTCGACGTCGGCCTGGTTGAAGGCCACCAGAGCGGCGAGCATGCCGTTGAAGTGGTTGTAGCACACGGTGCTGGGAGCCTCGAGGCACTCATAGGCGCCGAGCTCCATCTTCTCGCCGGTGATACCGCTCAGCGCGGTGATGGCGTCGGGCACGCTCTTGCCGTCGACGGTCAGCGCGTTCACCTCGTCGATGCTCTTGGCACGGGCGGCCACAGCGGCGTCGAGGATGGCCTTGGCCAGGGTGACAAACTTCTCGTTCTTGGCCACAAAGTCGGTCTCGCACTTCAGGGCCACGATGGCGGCGAAGTTGCCCACGCTCTTGCCGATGGCGATGCCCTGGGCAGCGTCACGGTCCTCGCGCTTGGCGGCGATGGCCTGGCCGCGCTTGCGGATCAGCTCCTTAGCTTTCTCGATATCGTTGTCGCTCTCGATCAGGGCCTTCTTGCAGTCGCTCAGACCGGCGCCGGTCATGTCGCGCAG
>CAMVDK010000191.1 GCA_947166165.1 uncultured Porphyromonadaceae bacterium | reverse complement strand
GAACCCTTTATCGCGCCCGACCAGCTGCAGGCGGTGATGGCATGCTTCGGCAACGATGCCACCGACATCGCCACACTGGTGCGGCCGTTCGACGCCGCGCGCCCCTATGCCGAGCTTGAAGACCCCAACACGGTGAAGGTGGTGGTCGACGCGCAGATGCGGGCACGCTACTTTTCGCGTTCGGTGATTCCCTATGTGCGTGGCGCCGGGCGTGAGCAGTGGGCGGGCCGTGTGCAGTATTACACCCACATCGGCCTCTATGCCTATCGTGCCGCGGTGCTGGAACGCATCACGCAGCTGCCCCAGTCGCCGCTGGAGCTGGCCGAGAGCCTCGAGCAGCTGCGCTGGCTGGAGAACGGCTACACCATCCAGACGGCCGTGTCGACGAGCCAGAACATCGGCATCGACACGCCTGCCGACCTAGAGCGGGCCGAACAACAACTTCTCAACATAAGTGCCGATGAATGACTTGACGAGCCAGCCGCCAGTACTGCCGATGGGCGAGATGCGCCTCGACGTGCCGCCCCTGGAGCACTTGAGCAATGGTATACCTATTTATATTATAAATGGCGGTCACGACGGCGTGAACCGCTTGTCGTTGTTTGTCAGAGGCGGCGTGCTCGACGAGCACAAACTGCTGCAAGCGGCGCTGACGGGGCATATGGCCACCGAGGGCACCGCTGGCCGCACGCGCGGGCAAATAGCCGAGACGCTCGACTACAATGGCGCGTGGAAGTCGGTGCGGGACTACGACGACTGGACCGAGATTTCGTTTTCGTCGCTCAATGCCAACTATGCCGCCACGCTCGACGTGCTGTGCGAATGCCTGACGGAGCCGGCGTTCCGACAGGGCGACCTGGTGCCGATTCAGCGGCAGTACGCGTCGAGCTATGCGTCGATGCGCCGGAAGGTGAAACACCGCGCCTCGCAGGCGATGGCGCAGATGTACTATGGCTCCGGGCATCCGCTGGCCGGCGAGGTGACGCCCGAGGCCATCATGGCGCTCACCGCCGCCGACCTGCGCGAGTTTCACGGCGAGTTCTACAGAACGTCGAACATGTTCGCGGTGCTGAGCGGCGAGGTGACCACAGAGGTGCGCCGGCTGACCGATGCCACACTGGGCGCGCTCAACGTGCCTGGCGAGCCGGCCGGATGGTTCGACTGGTCGCGCTTCTCGATGCCGGCAGAGCCCGGACAGCAGCTGGTCGACGTGCCGGGGGCCGTGCAGTCGGCCATCCACATGGCGCTGCCGGCAGTGCCGCGCAGCCATCCCGATTATTTCAAAATCCGCGTGCTGGCCCACGTGCTGGGCGGCTACTTTGGCAGCAGGCTGATGATGAACATCCGCGAGTCGAAAGGCTACACCTATGGCGTGTACGCCTATCTGGCGGGACGCGCCCACGACGGATACGTGGGCATCTCGACCGAGTGCGACACCGCCTACACCTGGCCGGTGATCGACGAAATCGACAGCGAGCTGCGCCACCTGTGCGCCGAGCCGGTGCCCGACTCCGAGCTGGAGCTTGTGCGCCAGTACATGCTCAGCGACCTACTCAAGACACTCGACACCCCGCTCAGCGTGGGGGGCTACGTGTCGAGCATGGTGACCTTCGGCATGTATGCCGACTACTTCAACCGGCAGGTCGAAACCATCCGCGCCGTGACCTCCGGCGAGCTGCTCGAGGTGGCCCGGCGCTACCTGACCGGCGACCGGCGGGTGGTGGCCATTGCCGGCGATTGCAACCGATTGAGGACATGAACGGCGAAAAAATGGCCATTATTGTTGAGCATGTGGCGAAAAATTGCGAAATTTGCAGGCGGAAAATAACTATAGGGAAATTTTAACTGACACAGAGTTTTTGTTTATGGACAAGAAAAGCGTACTCCAGCAGCTGCGAGCTGCCTATCAACCCAAACTGCCGGCCGTGCTGCGCGGTCCGGTGAAGGTGGTCGTTGGTTCGGCCACCGACTCGGTGGCCGACCAGGCCGACATCAAGCGCATCTTCCCCTGCACCTACGGGCAGCCCCAGCTTACCTTTGCCCCTGCCGACGGCGCACAGGAGGGCAGCAACCGCGTGATCAACGTGGGTGTGATTCTTTCCGGCGGACAGGCCCCCGGCGGACACAACGTCATCAGCGGGCTCTACGACGGCCTGAAGGCCCTGAACAAGGAGAACCGCCTCTACGGCTTCCTCATGGGTCCCGACGGACTGGTGAACCACGACTACAAGGAGCTCACCGACGACATCATCGACGAGTATCGCAACACGGGTGGTTTCGACATCATCGGCTCCGGCCGCACCAAGCTCGACAAGGTGGAGCAGTTCGAGAAGGGACGCATCATCCTCGAGCAGCTCAACATCAGCGCGCTGGTGATCATCGGCGGCGACGACAGCAACACCAACGCCGCTATCCTGGCCGAATACTATAAGGCCCACAACGTGCCCGTGCAGGTGATTGGCTGCCCGAAGACCATCGACGGCGACCTGAAAAACGAGTTCATCGAAACCTCGTTCGGCTTCGACACCGCCACAAAGGTCTATGCCGAGGTGATTGGCAACATCGAGCGCGACTGCAACAGCGCCAAGAAATACTGGCACTTCATCAAGCTCATGGGTCGCTCGGCCTCCCACATCACCCTCGAGTGCGGACTCCAGACCCAGCCCAACATCTGCATCATCAGCGAGGAAGTCGAGGCGAAGAACATGACGCTCAACGACCTCGTCAACCAAATCGCGCAGGTGGTGGCCGACCGCGCCAAGCACGGCATGAACTACGGCACCGTGCTCGTGCCCGAAGGTCTCATCGAGTTCATACCCGCGTTCCGCAAACTCATCGACGAGATGAACGAAATGCTCGCCAACCACACCACCTTTGGCCAGCTCTACGCCGACGAGCGCCGCGAATATGTGATTTCGCACCTGAGCAACGACAGCGCCCTCGTGTTCATGCGCCTGCCGCTGAGCGTGTCGCGCCAGCTCACCCTCGACCGCGACGCCCATGGCAACGTGCAGCTCTCGCTCGTCGAGACCGAAAAGATGCTCGCCGAGATGGTGGGACGACGGCTCAAAGAGATGAAGATGGAAGGGCGCTTCCAGGGCAAGTTCGCCGCCCAGCACCACTTCTTCGGCTACGAAGGCCGCTGCGCCGCTCCGTCGAACTTCGACGCCGACTACTGCTACGCCCTCGGCTACAACGCCGCGCAGCTCATCAACTGCGGCGCCACGGGCTACATGTCGAGCGTTCGCAACCTCACCAAGCCCTCCAGCGAGTGGGTGGCCGGCGGATTCCCCATCACCATGATGATGAACATGGAGCGCCGCTCCGGCAAGGAGAAACCCGTCATCAAGAAAGCCCTTCTCGACCTCGAAGGCAAGCCCTTCAAGGCCCTCGTGGCCATGCGCGACGAGTGGGCCCGCGAAACGTGCTACACCTATCCCGGCCCCATCCAGTACTTCGGCCCCGCCGAGGTGTGCGACCAGCCTTCGCGCACGATGTACTACGAGCACATCGACGACTGAGGAAAAAGCCCCATCGGTGCCGAATCTGGCACCGTGAAGGCGTTTATTCATTAACTCTTCTATCACAGCTTGCTTCCCCGGACCACAAAGGCCCGGGGATTTTTTGGGTGGATGATGACGGCTTTTAACGTGGCAATAAATTGCAACGATGCATTTGCATGTTTCGGCGATATTGCGTAATTTTGTGGCGTAAACCGATAATTTGTAATGGAATGAAAAAAATTGTCTATTTGTTGATTCTGCTTGCGGTGGTGGCTTGCAAGCCCACGAAGCAGCAACCCGCGTCCTTCCAGCTGCCCGAGGTCGACGACGTAGTGATGTATCAGGTCAACCCCCGTGTGTTTGCCCCTCAGCAGTCGCTCCAGGCCGTGGCTGCACGCATCGACTCCATCGCCGATCTGGGCGTGAACGTGGTGTGGGTGATGCCCATCTATCCCATCGGCGAGGAAAAGTCGAAGAACTCGCCTTACTCCATCAAG
The DNA here is from genome assembly GCA_947166165.1 of uncultured Porphyromonadaceae bacterium. Taxonomy (GTDB): domain Bacteria; phylum Bacteroidota; class Bacteroidia; order Bacteroidales; family Muribaculaceae; genus Sodaliphilus. Next base: position 2,033 of record CAMVDK010000191.1, on the reverse strand, counting down.
GACTACAAGGCGATAGCGCCCGAATTTGGCACCGTCGACGACCTGCGTGCGCTCATCGACTCCTGCCATCAAAGGGGCATCGCCCTCATTCTCGACTGGGTGGCCAACCACACGGCCTGGGACAATCCTTGGGTGGCTCAGCATCCCGAGTGGTATACCACCGACTCGCTGGGCAACATCGTTTATCCACCCGGCACCGACTGGACCGATGTGGCCGACCTCAACTACGACAACGCCGAGATGCGCAAGGCGATGGTCGATGCCATGAAATACTGGGTGACCGAGGTGGGTGTCGACGGCTTCCGCTGCGACGTGGCCGATGCCGTGCCGGCCGATTTCTGGCACGCCGCCATCGACACGCTCCGGGCCGTGGCACAGCCCCGGCGGTTGCTCATGCTGGCCGAGGGCAACAGTCCCGAGAACTTCAACGCCGGTTTCGACATGAATTATGCATGGGAATTCAAAGACGCAGTTATCAACGTGTTCACCAAAGGTGCTCCGGCCACACAGCTCGTGGACTGCGACAAGAAGGAATACGGGAGCATTCCGGCCGGAAAGGTGAAGCTGCGCTTCACCACCAACCACGATGAATCGACCAAAGCCACCCCGGCAGGCCAGTTCGGCCCTCGAGGCCAGATGGCAGCCTTCGTGGCCACCACCTTCCTGCATGGCGGTGCGCTCATCTACGGCTCGCAGGAGGTGGCTTATCCCGAGCCCATCAACTTCTTCAAGTATGTGCCCGTCGACTGGACGGCCAACCCCGACATCCGGAGTGAGTACAAACGCTTGATGGCCATCTACAATGGCGAGAGCGGCCTGCGACACGGCGAGCCGCGCAGTTTCTCGACCTCCGATGTGCTGCTCGTGTCGAAGGGCAACGGTGTCTACGTGGTGCTGGTCAACGTCCGCGACCGCGATGTGGAGGTGCAGTTGCCCAACGTGCTCAGCGACCGCGCCCGCATCAACCTGCTCGACAGCGCCGACGTCGACGTGAACGCTCCCATCAAACTCGCTCCATACCAGTACATGGTGCTCAAAAACAAGTAAGGCTCCGCCTTCGCGTTGCCACTTGCGGAGTCAAAACCCGCCGAAGGTAGGGCCATGACCTGCATGGCCGGATGACCGCGTCAAGTAGGGCCTCGCCTTGGCGTGGCCAGATGACCGGGTCAAGGCCAATGCCGTGTTTGTCCTACGTCTATCGACGTAGGTTCGCGAGAGTTGGCGCTCACCCCACACACGTCGCTATGCCTTGCGGCACAGCTCCTTAATGTGGGGCTAAAGAAATCGTCCTTCTGTCGAAGGACACCACGCCGACTGCCTGACTTGCGTGCCCGGGGCTACTCAAAGGACACCCTTCGGGTGTGGCACCCCGGTAACCGGGCGTGGCAGGTCACGCCCCTACTGCCGATGACGCGTGCGCGACGGCGGTTTTCCGCACTTTACCGATGGCGTTTGCAATAGTCATCCCGGTCAAGCCCTACCGATGTCTCTCCTTTAGGGGGGAGGCTACGGCCATTTTTCTTGCAGCAATACTTGCCTCGTTTCAAAATTTTTTCTATTTTTGTATCTGATTATTAACTTTAACAAACAAATATCGATGAATAAATCTGTTTTTAGCCATCTGGCTGCTTTTACCTGTGGCGTGTTGCTGGTGTGCGGTGTGTCGATGGGCCTTCCGCATCGGGTGTCGAGCGGCGTATATGGCGACGTGAACGGCGATGGTGTGGTGGACATCGACGACCTGAACGAGGTCGTCAACGTGATGCTGGGTAAGCCTCACGGCGGCGAGCGCGCAATATTGGTGAGCGAGGAGTCGCTGACGTTCACCGGCGAAGTGGGCGGCGTGTACACGCAGACGTTGACCGTGGGCGGCGACAACCTCCAAGGCGCGGTAAGCGCGATGGTGCTGGGCGGTGACGGAGCCTTCGGCGTGTCGCCCGCTACAGTGTCGCTCGAGCAGGTGCAGCATGGCGCAGAGCTGACAGTGGCCTACGCGCCCACGTCGGCCGGCACCCACACGGCTCGGCTGCTGC
>CAMVDK010000190.1 GCA_947166165.1 uncultured Porphyromonadaceae bacterium | reverse complement strand
GCTCATCGGTGATGGCGTCGATGCTGTCGGTTTTGAGCAGGTGCATCGAGTAGTCTTTGCCGGGCAGGCAGCCGGCGTCGAGCTTGAGCACACGCACAGAGTCCAGCTTCTCGAGCATGGCCTTCTCGCCGCGCCGCATCAGTTCGCCGATGGCGGCTTGCGAGAAGCTGCCGCTGGTGTAGCCCCTCACGGGCACACGCACCAGCAGGTCGCAGTACTTTTCGTTCTCCCGCGCGCGGCGGGTGATGTCGCTGCCTGCCGAGCGTTCCATCACGTCCATGAGCGTGCGGTACTCCTTGTCGGTGCCCAGCCCGAGGTCGAATTTCACGCCAATCACGATGTCGGCCCCCAGCTGCCGCGCCACGTCGGCCGGGAAATTGTTTTTCGCTCCGCCGTCCACGAGCACCATTTGGCCCATGCGCATGGGCGTGAACACACCCGGAATCGACATGCTCGAGCGTATGCTCCTCGTGAGCGACCCGCTCGTGAGCACCACGGCAGAGTCGGTCACCAGGTCGGTGGCCACACAGGCAAACTGCCGGGGCAGCTGGCGCAGGAAGTCGATGCTGTCGGTGTAGTCGCGCAGGTAGTGCCTAAAGGTGCTTTCGATGCGCATTCCGCGAATCAGCCCGCCGGGTTGCGGGTCGATGCCGCCACGGATGTAGAAGTCGTGGTCGTAGATGTAGGTGCTTTGCGCCTCTCGCTCGCTGAGCGTGAGCCGGGCGTAGTCGTTGCGGTCGAGGAAGAGCTCGGCCCAGTCCATGTTGCGGAACATGGTGGCGATGTCCGTGCTGTTGTAGCCCACGCTGTAGAGTGCGCCCACGATGCTGCCCATGCTCGTGCCCACCACCATGTCGACCGGCATTCCGGCCTGTTCGAGTGCCTTGAGCGCCCCCACGTGGATGGCCCCCAGGGCGCCGCCGCCGCTGAGCACCACGGCCACCTTCTTGCGTTGGGACGGATGGGCGGTGGAGGCACTGTCGGGTTGGGCGGTGGAAGAGGCGAGGGCCGATGCCGAGGCCAGCATGACCAACGCCAGGAGCAATAGCAATGATTTTCGCATCGTGAAATTCGTTTTATCGATTAGGCTGGCAAAATTACGCAAAAAATCCGACATGGCACTCAAGAGAGCAGCGGATAATATCGATAAAAATGTAGTAACTTTGCAGCGTCGTATAGAAACCATCGAAGCGGTATGTGTGATTGTGCCGTTGCTTTTCATGATATTGCGGAATTCGGGCACATGGCATGTGTATCGCACCGAGCTCGATGAGCACGGCAATTACATGGGCAAGCGCGAAGAGGTGGGGACAACCGAATTAGACGAGTTTGCCGACAATGCCGGCCGCGGACTGGAAATGGGCAAATACTATCGTTATGAAGTGGTCCACCACGAAGCGTCGTGGCCGGCCCTCGATATTCCGTCCGAGCCCGCCCCGCTCACCACCGTCCACGCCGCCGAAGTGCGCGCCAGCACCGTGCCGGTGATACCCATGCACCTGGTGCAGGACGATAAGATAGCCGACAAAATCAAGATGGACTGGAACTTTGGCAACGTGCCCAAGAGCGAGCACGACGTGACATTCAAGGTGCATCGCATCGAGCCGAGCGGCGCCATCACGCGCAACTACCAGAGCGTGACCGTGGCGCGCAATGCCGGCAAGGCGTCGTTTACCGACGACAAGCCCGAGTCGAACTGCAGCGTGTATGGCTACTTTGTGCAACTCGACCTGATGGAAGGCAAGGTGCACCTGTACAGCGACACCGTCTACGCCCATGTGCTCGAAGGCAGCAGCGTCACCTATGTCAATGCCACGAAAGGCACTGGCGGGAACGACGTGGTGGTGACCTGGAAAGCCAAGCAGGTGGGCACTTCGCCCACGCTGTTCGCCGTTCAGCGCCGCTTTATAGACCATGGCGAATGGGTGACCATCCACGAGCGGCGGGGCACCGAAGACACTTACACCTATACCGACAACAAGGTGGAGACCGGGCGCTACTACAGCTATCGCGTTGTGGCCTATTTGGCCGACTGCGACAAGGAGTCGTCGGTTATCAGCAACTCCTTGAGCGATGTGGGCTATGCCCAGGCCACCGGTGTGGTGAGCGGCCGTGTGCAATTCAACACCGGCACGGCGGTCGACAACGTGCGCCTCACCTTGTCGCGCGAGAGCGATGAGCAGTCGCGCGCTCCCTACTATAGCCGCCATATCATCGACGACGATGAAGGCTTGACTTGGAAAACCGACACCACCACAGCCAACAAGATGCTCAGCCTGTCGAAGCCCTTCACCATCCAGATGTGGGTGAATCCCGACGAGAACATGGTTGGCACCTATCTGTTCTCGATACAGGGCCACGAAGCCCATCCGTACAACAATACTGATGGCTACAGCGTCTGGCTGCGCTCCAGCACACAAGGATATGCCCTGACCGTCAACACATCGGCGGGAGCGGGACGGGAAATCGCGCAATTCGTCAAAGTGCCCGAAATCATGCCTGGCCGGTTCACTCACATCACCCTGCGCAACAATGGCAAAGGCCTGCTCGAGTGAATCGTGAACGGCGATGTGGCGCATAAGCAGGGCGAGGAGGTGCATTATGGCAATTTCGCTTTCGAGCCATCGTATGGGAGCGATGTGTATGTCAATGTTGCCTCAGGCAGTTACTACGCAGGTGCTGAAGGCTATCCGGCAACCAATTATAACGGCTACATCGACGAAGTGCGATTCTGGAACCGTGCCCTGACCGACGCGGAGGTGGCCTTCTACGACGGCTACAAGTGGGAGGGCGACCTCGCGGCCATCGTTCCCGGAATGGGCTACTACTACAAGTCGAACAACAGCGAGCCAGTCACCTTCTATTATCCGACCATCGATGCCACCAACTATCAGGCACCGGCTATGGTGATGCGTGCCCCCGGCGAGCTCCCGTTCACCCCGGTCGACCACCATCAGTTCAGCGACAACATGAACGTCGTGGCCTAGGTGATGGTCGACGGCTCCGAGGCCACGGGCCTTTGCGTGGCGGCGTTCGTCGACGACGAGTGCCGTGGAGTGGCCACTGCCAGCAGCGAAGGCATCTACCTGCTCACCATCGCAGGCAATGCCGAAGAGACCGGCAAGACAGTCCGCTTCGCCACAGTCTACGGCGGCGAGACAATGTGGTTCGACGAAGAACTGCCATGGCGGGGCGACTGGATATATGGCGACCTCGATGAGCCGCAGCTCCTGCACCTCAAGGTGTCGGGAATCAACGATGTGGCGGCACACTCGGGCATCATGGTCTCGCCCACAGTGGTCACCGACGTGGTCCACGTCGAGGCCGGCGACCTGCTCACGTCGGTGAGCCTCTACTCGGCCAGCGGAAAGCTCCTGCAGCGCTTGGCTCCCGGCGACAATCACGCCACACTCAACATGAGCTATCTGTTCAGCGGCGTCTATCTCGTCGAGGCCACCACGCAAAGCGGAGCAAGGACCACCAAGCGAATCGTCAAGAAGTAAATGATCGAGAAGCGGGATTCAAAGTCGCCCCCGAGCGCTTGAATCCCGCTTCTCTTTAGGTGGGTTCTATAAATTGCTTGAGCCGAATTGGGTTTGATTGCTGAGCAGGTTTTGGCTCAAGCTGCGCGAAGCAGTAGCGGGCTACGGTTCAAGCAGTTGAGACAAAAGATGCCAGCAAGCAACCCAAGGCGGCCAAAACCATTCATTACTTTTTTGCAATTTATAGAACCCACCTTTACACGTCCATAAAGGCCAAAAAAGGGCAGCGGCCACGGCATGAAGGATCGGTGGCCGTCACCCCCCTCTGCCCGTCATTCCGGCTGCCTCGCGCAGCAACGCCTATGATAGCGGCAACGCAAGGGCCGTGGGGCAGGGGAGAGGCTTGCCAGCCGCTGCCCCCAAGCGGCAGACAACCACCGCAAGAGGAATCACACTCATCGATGTTAAATTGCAAAACACAATCAATTACAACCAATTCCAACGATTTGAATAAAAAAGTGGCGAAAAAATTTGCACAGCTCGTCGGAAGGCAGTACCTTTGCATCGCTTTTCGGAAATGATGCCGAATCGCACAGTTCGGGATGTAGCTCAGTCCGGTTAGAGTACGCGTCTGGGGGGCGTGGGGTCGCTAGTTCGAATCTAGTCATCCCGACTGAAAAGGAAATCGTTGAAAGTCAAGGAACTAACTCCTACTTTCAGCGATTTTTCTTACCCCAAAAGTCATAAAAAAAGGCAATGATATAGATGTTGACCCAAATAATCATCAGTGAGGCAGTGTACCAATTGCCCACAAGAAAAGCGGGTTGATTAAGTCCATAAAAAAGCGCACCCATCAGGATGCGCATATGATATTCTTGGCCGTACCACCCACGAGACTTCTGTTGAATGGAATCTCGGTATTAAAAGGCCTTCAAGCAGGCCGTTCGCAGCACCAAGAATTTATTTCACTGCAAATTTATAGATAAATATCTACATGGCAAAATAAATGTGATAAAATTATATTTATTTAAGAAATCAGTTCTACAGTCATGATAGATGCTCATAAAACAATAGAAATATATAAGACGGCATTGAAGCAATTAATTGATAACGGCTCTATCAATGCCACATATGAAGAAAGCACAAAAAGTGTGTCATTCTATATTAACGATATTGATAACGGAAATACATCAATATTGACTCTTAGGTTGTCAGACCATCATCCGGATTTAGACAATTATGTATCAAATAGCAAAGCTAAACATAAGCCTTGGGAAACTGAAAACATAAGTGTGGAGTTTTATGTGCCTAAAATCGAAGCGGACGGAAATCCAAAGAGAAACAGAGCAAATCCAAGGGTAAGGATTCCATATCAGTTGAAAAACTGCGCTCGAAAATTCAATGTAAGAATAATTGAGTACGCACCACGTTTGTTAGACCAATCAGACATTACACCTGTTTATAATGCAATACTATCCTTCGTTCGCGGATATGGTTTCAAAGACCCTCTTGCGGGCACACCAAAAGCCGCTAAAATAAAGGATATCGAATCTAAACTCGTCTTTATGCCAAGAGATGTCTGCGATGCAGAGTACAACTTTTACAGAAGATACGGTTTGGGTGATGGTGTTATTAGAAGCGGTCAAATAATTGAAGCAAAACAACGTGAAGCAGGTATAATCCGACTTCAACAAATCATCAATGAAGAAATCAACCGGACAATCAATGAAGGGTGGAAAAATTGGGCCGTAGCCGGTGCTTTGGGTGCTGCATCTTTACTTGGCAGCCCACAACTTGCAAATGCTCAGAATCCTGTCGTTAATGACATCAATACCCAAAAGGAAATTGTTGGCGAGCAAATTGATAGACTAATGTTAAACTCAAATGATTCAATAAAAAAGAATTATGCTAAGATTGATAGTCTGATGTCTATGCATAAAGAATTGAAATATACCTTAAATCCGCAGCACTATTGTTAACTATAGTGGTGCGGATTTAAGGCTTCTTACAACTGACGGCAAATTAAAGAGTGCCGCCATATTGCTCTTTGGCAAGTGCCCTCAACGTCACTTCACCGGCATTGAGTTCAGAATAGGTCGTTTCGTGCGCGATGAAGGGGATTTGTTGATACAAGATTCCATTGAGGGCAATTTGATTCAAATGGCTGATAAGGTCGTAGAAACTCTCAAATCAAAATATCTCATCTCGCCGATTCACTACGAGGGAATGGTGCGTGTCGAGCCTTTGGAGATACCAGAGAAGGGCTTGCGTGAGATTCTCTACAATGCCATTTGTCACAAAGATTATACCGGCGTTCACATTCAGATGAAGGTGTACAACGACCGCGTTACATTGTGGAATCAAGGCGAACTGCCTGCAGGTTTTGATATGAACGTCCTGCTGCGTGAGCACGCTTCGCGTCCACGGAACAAGAACATCGCCGATGCCTTTTTCAAGGCTGGTTTTATCGAAGCTTGGGGACGAGGCATGAAAATTATTAAAGATTCGTTTGCGGCGGCAAATATGCCCATGCCGACAATAGAGAACCGTGATGGTGGCGTTTTGGT
>CAMVDK010000189.1 GCA_947166165.1 uncultured Porphyromonadaceae bacterium | reverse complement strand
AGGAAGTTGACGAGAAGCTCCACTGGATTATGGAGAACATCCACGAGCAGTGCGTCAAGTTCGGCACCCAGCCCGACGGAACCATCGACTACGTGAAGGGCGCCAACATCGCCGGCTTCATGAAGGTCGCCCAGGCCATGCTCGAGCAGGGCGTGATCTGATTAAGCAAATATTGAATATAACCAAAATAGATTGCTTAACTATTTGACAAAGGCAGGTCGCCGGAGCGAATTCGGTAACCTGCCTTTTTTTAGGGGCAGCACCCGTTGCCGGTATGGCCCCGCCTCAAGCATCACGCATTTCACACAAGCAGCATAACTATGGCTAAACTGAAACTTACCGACGAGTGGTGGACGGCCCCGGCCCAGGCCGACGACGGACGCCTGGTCATGGTCACCGGCCGGCGCGACATGGACGCCGCCATGGCCGCCGGTGTCTACAACACGCGCATCGAAATCACCTGGCGCTACCAGGGCGACTCCGCCGGCATGCCCCCCGACGCCACCGCGCGCCTCATGGAGCAGGTCACCGATGCCATGGCCGCTGAGTTCCGCCGCGACCCCATGGCCATACTCACGGGCATCTACACCGGAGCCGACGAGCGCAACTGGGTGCTCTACGTGCGCAGCCTGCACATCTTCCAGCGCAAGCTCAACGAGATTCTCGAGCCTTTCGAGCAGCTCCCCCTCGAGTTCTACGCCGAGGCCGACCCCGAGTGGAGCGAGTACCAGGAAATGCGCGAGACCGAAATCCCCGACGAAGACTCGCCGGTGTGAAGCCCCAGCCCCAAGACTGATTGTTGCGCAACAAGCTCCCGCCGCCAAGTCGCACCACAGCGTTTCGCAGGGCTGGTGCTGCCGAAGATAAGAGAGCCGCGTCGGCAATGTGCCGACGCGGCTCTCGATAGATTCAGGTGTTCAGTAGGCTCACTTCACCACCTTGGCCACGGCCTGGGTGCCGTCGGTGTAGGTGGTCACGACGATGTTCACGCCGCTGAAGGCCTTGTCGGCAGCCTGGCCGGCAGCGTTGAAGTAGCGCACGGCGGCCACGGTCTTGCCGGCGGTCACGGTCTCGATGCCGGTGACGTCCATGTTGATCACATACTCACCCTCGATGCTGGTGATTTCCTCCTGGTTGGCGTCGACGAGGGCAATGGTGAGCAAACCGCTGCGGTCGACCACGATGCCGGTCTCCTCGTTGTAGGCGTTCCAGTTGTCGCCCTCGAGGCGGCGCGGAGCGTTGCCGGCCTCGGCTTCCTCGAAGCGGTACATGATGGCCGAACCCTCGGGCTGGTTCTCGACGGCGACCATGACAGTCTGCTCGCCATCGTAGGTGCCGAAGTCGGGCGTGACGGTGATCACAGGCTCGGCAGGAGTCTCGGCGGGACGGTAGCCGAAGGTGGTCTTGGGCACAAACGACGAGGTGTAGGGGTAGGTGCTGTACTGGTACATCGAGAAGGTCTTCTCGCTGTCGCTGGTGCTGTAGGTTTTGCCATAGAACGAGCCCGAAGCATACGAAGTGCCGGAAGTGGTGACGTGGAAATCAACGACCAGGTTCTCCTCGCCGGTGTAGAGATACGGGGTGTCGAACGTGATGGTGAAGCTGCCGTCGCTCTGCGGAGTCCAGGTGCCGCAAGCGGTGACGGGCAGGAATTCCTCGTGGCCATAGAAGTAGTTGAGCTCGGTGGTGCCCATCGAGAGGGTGGCCTCGCCATTGAGCGACAGGTCGATGTTGGCGGTGGGGTAGTAGGTCACCGAGGTGATCTCCTTGCCAGCCAGCTCGGCCAGGTCGGCCATGTTGTAGATGGTCTGAGCGCGTGGGCTCTCGTCCCAGTAGTAGGAGTACAGGGGGATGTAGTTGCTGGTGGAGGTGCCGTCACTCACAGTGATTTCATACACGGGGTCGGTGACGGTGGCGCTGAGCGGGAGCGCGAAGGTGCCACCCTCGCCCTCGAAGGCGGTGATGGTGAGCGTGCCGGTGTACTCGCCGTTGGCGGTGGCTGTCAGGGTGACGGGCACATCGACGGCCTGTCCCTTTGCCAGCGTGGTGGCCTCATAGGCGGTGGCGAAGCCCTCGCCTTCGATGGCCACGGCGGGCGTGATGTCGAGAGCACCACGGTTGGTCACCTTCACGTTGATGGTAGCGGGCACGTTGTTGGCGGGCACGGTGCCGAAGGCCACCTCGGTCGGGTTGACGCGCGCGGCATAGTCGCTCGTCTCGGCACTGTAGGCAAACGTGGCCTTGGGCAGGAAGTTGATGAGCGTGGAGCTGAAGCTGTACCACACGCTGGCGCCGGTGGCCTCGATGCCGTAGAACGAAACGTCTTGGTAGCTGCCGCTGCCGTCCCACATGAACGAGAGCAACAGGTTGCCGCCGCTGTAGGTGAACGGCTCGTCGAAGGTGACAGTCATCTTGTCGCCCTCGGGCACGATGGTGCCGGCGAACACGCGGGTCAGACCCTCGGTCACCTTGTCGTAGATCGAAGTCTCGTCGACCACCTTCACATCGAGCGTCTCGTTGCCGCCGTTGAAGCCGATGTTGGCCGTGGCGTAGAAGGTGACAGCTGTGATGTCGGCACCCTCCATCTCGCTGAGCATCTCGGCGGGATAAATCATGTGGGTGTACTTGCCCGTGAAGTCGTAGTAGTTGCCACACACGGGAATGCGGTTCTCGGTGACCGTGCCATCGGCCACGGTGAGCTCTTGAGCCCAAGCACCGGCACACAGGGCCGACATGGTGAGCAGAGTGAGTAAATGTTTCATAAAAAAATAGGTTGAATAAAAGGTTAATATAATAAGGTGGTTATCTCTCTGCAATGCACAATTCACAATGCACAATTCACAATTCAGGTGGCTCATTCCACATATAGCACGAGCCCCTTGAGGTATTCGCCCTCGGGGTGGTAGATGTTGATGGGGTGGTCGGCGGGCTGGGTGAGCTGGTGGAGGATGCGCACTCGGCGGCGGCTCTGGGCGGCCGCGCTGAACACGGCCAGGCGGAACTGCTCCTTGCTCACCGCCTGCGAGCACGAGAAGGTGAACAGCACGCCGCCCGGGGCAATCTTGCCGAAGGCTTTGGCGTTGAGTTTGCGGTAGCCAATCAAGGCGTTCTTGAGTGCGCTCTTGTGCTTGGCGAAGGCGGGCGGGTCGAGGATGATCAGGTCGTAGGCACCAGCCTCCATCGCGTCGAGATATTTGAACGCGTCGTCGGCGAAGGCCTCGTGGCGTGGGTCGTCGGGATAGTTCAGCGCCACATTGTCGCGCGTCAGCTTGACGGCCTTGGCGCTGCTGTCGACCGAGTGCACGAGTTGGGCGCCGCCACGCATGGCGTAGAACGAGAATCCGCCGGTGTAGCAGAACATGTTCAGCACGCGCCGGTTGGCGGCATAGTGCTCGAGCAGGCGGCGGTTCTCGCGTTGGTCGACAAAGAAGCCGGTCTTCTGCCCCCGCAGCCAGTCCACATGGAACTGCAGCCCGTTTTCCATGGCCACATCGGTGTCGAACTGGCCTACCAGGTACTGGTTCTCGGGGTCGAGGTGGGCCTTGTAGGGCAGGGTGGTCTCGCTCTTGTAGTAGACGTTGCGCAGCCAGCCGCCGGGCAGTTGCATCAAGGCCTCGGCAATCTGGTGGCGGGCAAAGTGCATTCCGGGCGAGTGGGCCTGCACTACGGCAGTGCCGGCGTAGATGTCCACCACCAGCCCGGGCAGGAAGTCGCCCTCGCCGTGCACCAGTCGGAAGGCGTTGTTGTCGGGCCGCATCAGGCGCAGCGCCTGCCTCACGCGCAGGGCATCGGTGAGGCGCTCGAGATAGAAGGCCGTGTCGATGTCGCGGTCGTCGAAGGCGAGCATGCGCACGGCGATGCTGCCCACCTGGTAGTGGCCGTTGCCCAAATGGCGGCCTTCGTGCGTGTAGACGCTCACCAGGTCGCCCTCCTCGATGCCCGCGTCGAGCCGGGCGATGGCTCCCGAGAACACCCATGGGTGCATCCGCTCGAGCGAGCTCTCTTTGCCGCGAAGCAGCGTGACGGTTTTATATTGCATATCGCTTGGTTTTCAATGCACAATGTTTTCAATGCACAATTCACAATGCACAATTCACAATGCACAATTCACAATTCACAATTAATAGCTTTGGCTGGAGTTTTTTAGACATAAGAACAAAAGCTTTTAATAAGAACAAAAGCAATGATGTTTTGAGAAGGATGTTTCGCGAAGCATTGAATTATCCTTTTGTTCTTATGTCCACCCGAGTGGAAGGCTTGTGTACTTTTGTCTTCATTCGGCCTGCTCACAGTGCGTGGTTGTGCTCTTTTGTCTTCATTCCTCTCAATGCGCGGTTATTTGAAGAAGAACCGGTAGATGTCGTTGCCGTTGGCATAGAGCAGCAGGGCAAAGAGCAGGACCATGCCGGTGATCTGGGCATACTCGAGGAATTTGTCGCTGGGCTTGCGGCGGGTGATGATTTCCCAAAGCAGGAAGAGCACATGCCCGCCGTCGAGCGCCGGAATGGGCAGGATGTTCATCACGGCCAGAATCATACTCAGGATGGCGGTGATGCTCAAGAAGTCAAGCCAGTTCCACTCGTCGGGGAAGATGCTGCCGATGGCGCCGAACCCACCCAGGCTCTTGGCTCCTTCGGCCGTGAAGAGCAGCTTGAGGCTCTTGACGTAGCTGGCGGTCTGCGTCCATGCCATCACGGCGCCCCGGGGGATGCTCTGCAGCAGGTTGTATTCCTTCACCTGCACATTGTAGATTTTGGTGATGGGCTGCAGCAGTATGCCTATTTTGCCGTCACTGTCCACCTGGATTTGTGTGGAGGTTTCGTGGCCGCCACGCAGGTAGCGCAGCTCCACGGTCTGGCCTTTGTGCTTTTGCAGCGCGGCGGTGAACTCGGTGAAGCTCGGAGTGGAGTCGTTGCCCACGGCAAGCATGCGGTCGCCCGTTTGCAGCCCGGCCTTTTCGGCTCCCGAATTGGGCTGCGACTGGGCGATGACCACCGGCAGCCTGAAGTCCCAGAACTCTTGGCCGGCTTCTGCATCCTTGTTGCCGGTGCTGAGGAAGTTGTCGGGAATCTGGATGGCCACCGTGTCGTGCCGGTTGCGCACCACGGTGACGGTCTTTGCCGTGATCACGTCTTGGATGTCGGCGCGGCTGTGGATGCGTTTGCCATCGGCAGCCCAGGGGATGTCGCCGTCCTGGAAGCCGATGCTGTGGGCGCTGTCGCAATAGGCCAGGCCCTCGGTGGCGTCTTCGAAGTTGATGGTCAGCTCGCCGTAGGCATACACAATGCCAGTGTAGATCACAATCACGGTCAGGAAGTTGAACAGCACGCCGCCCACCATCACCAGCAGCCGCTGCCAGGCTGGCTTGCTGCGGAACTCATAGGGCTTGGCGGGTTGCTTCATCTGCTCGGTGTTCATCGACTCGTCGATCATGCCAGATATGGCGCAATAGCCGCCCAGGGGCACCCAGCCGATGCCGTAGACGGTGTCGCGCCAGGAGGCCTTGCCGGTGGGAGGCTGCTGCGCGGGAGCGGCTTCATTTGCAGGGGAGGAATCTTCTGTTTTGCCTTCCTTGTCAGACGATGCCGGGTCGGTGGGATTGCGCTTGAAGAATTCCAGCTTGTGGCGCTTGGGGTCCCAGCGCACGATGCTGAACCAGGGGTTGAAGAACATATAGAACTTCTCCACCCAGATGCCAAACAGGCGGGCGAAGAAATAGTGTCCAAACTCGTGAACGATCACCAGCAAGCTCAATGCCAGGATCATTTCAAGGGCTTTCAGCCAAAATGTTGAGGTCATTTATCTAGTTGATGGTTAGTAGTTTGATGTTTAGAAAAAAGTTGATTGTCGGTATCCTGCTATTATGATTTGAGCTAGTGGGCAAGGCTCATGCGCTTCATTGTTTCGGTTGCTCGCTGTCGCGCCTCGGCGTTGGTGGCCACGAGGTCGTCGTAGGTGGGGCTGCCGATGTGTGGGGTGGCCTGCATGGTGGCTTGCACGATGTGGGCAATCGCGGTGAAGGCAATCTGGTCGTGCAGGAAGGCGGCCACGGCCACC
>CAMVDK010000188.1 GCA_947166165.1 uncultured Porphyromonadaceae bacterium | reverse complement strand
GATGTTGAACGAGCTTTGCTCGTTGAACGCGCGGCAGGATTCGCACTCGTTGCAGGCCTCGCCGTCGGGGGTGGGGTGGAGGCAGTTGATGGTTTTGGCGAAGATGCGCGCGCAGGTGGTCTTGCCCACGCCGCGCGGGCCGCAGAAGAGGTAGGCGTGGGCCAGGCGGTGGCTGGCGATGGCCGTCTTGAGCGTGTGGGTGAGGGCCTGCTGGCCCACCACCGACCGGAATGTGGAGGGGCGGTACTTGCGGGCTGATACGATATAATTCTCTGCCATTTTCGTCCTTTTAATTTATTTCAATGCACAATTTTTCAATGCACAATTTTTCAATGCACAATTCACAATTCACAATGCACAATTTCGCGATGCACAATTTCGCGATGCACAATTTCGCGATGCACAGTTCATTAGTTACGATACACAATTCACAATTTCGCGATGCGCAGTTCATTATTCACAATTTCGCGATGCTTTTTTGGGGGATGGTTGGGTTTGGGGCATCGCGGTTATTCGTTGTCGGCGCTGGCGGCGGGGGCTGCCTGTCGCCGGGCGGGTTGTTCGGGCCGGGCGAGGTGCCGGCGGGTGGTGAGCGTCTCGGCTTCGGCGGCGGCTTTTTGCCGCTCGGCGGCGGCCTGCCGCTGTGCGAAGCGCTCGGCGCGCTCGCGCTTCTCTTGCGCGCGTTGCTGCTGCTGGCGCAGGTGCTCCTGCTCGCGTTCGTGCTCGCGCTGAGCCAGCAGCCGCTCACGCTCGGCGCGTGCCTCGGCTTTCTCGGCCTCGTGCTTGCGTTTTTCTTGTTCCTGCTGCTCGAGCCGGCGCTGCTTGGCCTGTTCGCGCTCCTGCTTGAGCCGCTCGCGTTCGGCCTCTTTGGCGGCCTTCTCGGCGGCGCGTTTGGCTTGTTGCACGGCCTTGGCGCGGGCCTTGTCGTCGACGTTGGCCATTGCCGGCGCACCCTCTGCCGCGGGGGCGGCGGTGCTGAGCTCATAGAGCTTGTAGCGCTCGATGATGGAGATGAGCTTCTGCGGATAGGCGCGGTCTTCGGCATAGCCGCACTGGCGCAGTCCCTCGGCCCAGGCGCGGTAGTCGGAAATGTCGAGGCTGTAGAGCGAGCTGTAGCGCGGGCCGCGCAGGAATCGGGCGTGGTCGAGGAACGAGTCCTCGCTCGAACCGTAGACGCGGTAGCACGCGCGGCGGCTGGTGTCGCCGTAGCAGGCCTGGTCGCCACGCCAGTTGAAGCTCTTGATGCCGAAGTGGTTGTTGTGCTTGGCGGCGAGCTCGCTCAGTCCGGCGTCGCTCTCGAGCAGGCCTTGCGCGAGGGTGATGCAGGCGGGGATGTGGTAAGTCAGCTCATGCTCCAGTGCCACCACTTGGTAGCGCTCGATGTAGGCGCGCACGTCGGCCTCGGTGCGTCGTGCCCAGGCCGAAAAGGCGGTGGTGGCGGCCAGCACCAGCGCCAGTGTGGCGGCGAGCCGGAGCGGCAGCGTGGAGGAGTGGGATATATGCGGGTTCATGAGGCGAAGGGGGATAGGGTTTGCAGTCATTATCTGGGTCAGAGCGTCACACCAAGGAAGTGCTCAATCAGGCACGAGCTGATGGCCATGTAAATCACCATGCCCACAATGTCGTTGGTCACGGTGACGAAAGGCCCGGTGGCGATGGCCGGGTCAATCTTGAGTTTCTCGAGCATGATGGGCACGAAGGTGCCGAACACCGAGGCGAAGAGCACCACGGCGAAGAGCGAGGTGGTCACAGCCAGCGAGGTGAGGTGCGACACGCGCATGTCGTCGGGGTCGGTGGGGAAAATCCAGTTGTAGAGCATCACGAGTCCGGCGATGATGGTGGCGTTGAGCAAGGCCACGCCGAATTCCTTGATGATGTGCTTTCCGGCATGCTTGAGGTCGAGGCTGCCGTTGGCCAGGCCCTGCACGACGATGGCGCTCGACTGTGTGCCCACGTTGCCGCCGGTGCCGCCAATCAGGGGGATGAACAGCGCCATGCCCGGCAGATAGGTCTGCCAGGAGGTGTCGCTGCTGTCGCCGTCGAGGATCAGTGCGTTGGCGATGCCGCCCACAATGCCGATGAGCAGCCAGGGCAGCCGCGCGCGGAACTGCGTCCACACGCTGTCGCCGGTCTCGATGTCGGTCGACAGACCCGAAGCCAGCTGGTAGTCGCGCTCGCTCTGCTCGCGCACCAGGTCGATGATGTCGTCGACGGTGATGCGTCCCAGCAGCCGGCCTATGCCATCAACCACCGGCATGGCCACCAGGTCGTATTTTTCGAAGTCGAGCGCCACCTCGTCGATGGGTGTGTCGGCGCGCACCGAGAGGGGGTCGGGCTCCATGACGTGCTTGATTTTGCTGGCACTGGGGTTGGTGATGGTGGTCTTGAGCGGGAAGATGCCGCGCAGGCGGTTGTCGTCGTCAACGACGTAGATGTTGTAGATTTCGTCCATGTCCTCGGCCTGCTCGCGCATGGCGCGGATGCAGTCGGGCATCGACATGTTCTCGTTGACGACAATCATCTCGGTGCTCATGTATCCGCCGGCGGTCTCCTCGCCGTACTGCAGCAGGTCCACGATGTCGCCGGCCTGCTCCACGTCGTCGATGTGCTTGATCACCTCGTCGCGGTCTTCCTCGTCGAGTTCCTGGATGACGTCGACGGCGTCGTCGGCGTCCATCTGCTCGAGCACATCGGCGATGTCCTCGCTCGACATCTTCTCCAGCAGGTCGTGTCGCTCGTCCTCGTCGAGTTCCACCAGCACATCGGCCGCTGTCTCGTCGTCGAGCAGCTGCATCACGGCCAGGGCCTGGTCGGCGTCGAGGTCGTCGACCAGCTCGGCGATGTCGGCCGGGTGCATGTCGGCCACAAGCGCCCGCACCTGCTCGGTGTCATTGCTCGCAATCAGTTCGCTCAGCCTTGCAAGATTCTCCTCGTTGATTTCTTTCATAAATGTGCAATGTGTTAACAATGATGCGTCCTACTTTTTGTGCATTAAACAATCAGTAAGAGCTGTCACATGTATTTGCTCCATTAATTCGCCTAAAGTCATATCGGTAAATGTGTTCCATATTTTTAGGTGAATTGGCTGAAAATCTGAAAACAATTCTCCCAGTCGCTTTATCTCAAAGACAAGCCTTAAGTCATTCTCATCTGCTTGTGGATGTAATTCATGTTTTGAACCAACACGAGCTATAGTTATTATATAAATATCTCGAATACCTTTCTTTTTAACGTAGGGCATAAAATAATAAAGCTTATTCAATGCCACAGTAGATGGAAACTTTTTCCCAGTGTAATAGAGCCGAGCAGAACCATCTAGAAACATGTCAATATTGTTGTTTGTTACCAAGCTGATGAGTACGTGCTTGCTCTCTATTGTATTTATATCGCAATTTTGATTGTCGTTTGAATGGTTTACAATGGATTTTGGGAATTCCTTTTGTAACTCCTGAAAATCAATGGGGTTGTTTACGCCTAGATAGCCCATGATAGCGTCACCTACAAATTTTCCCAAATTGACAGGGACGGCGTTGCCAATCATTTGTTCCATTCCCGTTTTTGTGCCTAAAAATTTGAAAGACTTTGGGAATGTTTGAATCATACTGCGCTCCAGCGTTGTTAAAGGGCGGATACCCTCTAAAGAACTGACAGGGTCGTTGCTGTGAATTTGATATCCGGATGGAACAGGACGGTTTACCCCTCTGATTGTAGGACTTGGCTCATCAATGCTGAAAATGCCTCGTCGAACGTAACTGCGCGGATGGCGATAGTAATATTTTATATCAATTTGCTCGCCAAAATAATCCGCAACCGTCATTTCTTTTTCAGACAGTCTTTTTTCAATAACTGAAGACAAGAAGTCGTCGGTGTCACCTAAATGCCCAATGAGGATAAAGCGTTTTCTTCGTTGTGGAACTCCACATCGGCTGGCATTTAGTATTGCTTGAGTTAAACCATATCCACATGATTTGAATATCTCTCGTGCATCAATCAGCTTTTGTGTTTTGATGATTCGATCCACATTTTCCATAACAAACCATTTGGGCTTGATGGCAGCAACAATTTCAGCAAAATCAATTGTCAAATCGCCTCGTCCATGATTCTCGTCGCGTTTCCCTGCCGATGAGAAATCCTGGCATGGTGGACCTCCAATAATCATGTCGGGTGTGAATGGCCTTATTTTTTGAATTGAATCTTCAACGTCCGATAAGTCTTGTTTGAAGACTTGATGCTTGAAATTCTGGCGATATACAGCAATTGCGTCATCCCAGTTGTCAAAAGCTGCGACAATTTCAAAACCAGCCTTTTGAAAACCAAGACTGAGACCCCCACAACCACAAAAAAGGTCAACAATTCTCATTTTGCAAACTATTCAAAAATGTCTGGACTATTTACTAAAACAGCGTCAAATCTGCGTTCTGGACTTAATAGGTCTTGCCCGCCTCCCAAAATGATATTCTTGATTTCATTTTTCGAGATTCTGGGGTGTGTGAGTTCGCTGCATTTCAAAAATTGGTGTGACTTGGTTCCAGGCAAAGCAAATGCCTTGTCGTTGGCTAAATTGTAGGACTGCAACCGGATTATGCGCTTGTAGTCAAACGTGTCGTAGGTCACGTAGTCAAGAAGCATCTTGTAAATCCAAATGATGGTTCGGTTGAATCGGTTTATTTTTTTCACTGCGTTGTTTTCCTCGCCACAGCACATTTGTATGATGGACAGATTCGACCACACAAAAACATCCAAGCAGTCGTCCTTGAGTTTCATCTTATTTCCTTCCGTTTTCCAAATGGGTTGGATAATCAGAGGTTTTTGTTTGCGGCACATATCAGACGAAACTGCCAAAACCGAATGTTCTATCTCGGAGTAGTGCGATAGCACTTCTTCCGCTTCTTCCCAATGGTTGATTTGTGGCACAACTCGCAACATAGACCTCAGCCGTTCTTTCTTTGCTGGGGTATTGTAATTGGCACAGATGCTGCACACCAAGAAGCAAATGGTTGGGGGACGCATGACAATTTCAGTACCCCACATCGATTCGTCAAGTTTTTTAGTCGTGTTGTCGGGCAATGCAGTTAATTTTACCTCTAACCCTGTTAAGGTGGCACTGGTTGCCCTGTTCATCATCACCAAATCAATCTTCTCACGTTCTCCTTGATAGTATTTCTCGTATTGTGGGAAGCCGGCTTCGAAGTTGTAGAAGGCATCGTCGCTCAGTGGGTTGATGCCCAACAACTGCTCAGCATCTATATAGTTGTGCTGTACCGCATTGGTGCTCGATGTGCACAAATACACAGGTTTAATACCTTTCGAGAACATATATGCAACAAGAGATGCAGGGAACGAACTGTTGAATTGGTTCTTTCCCCAACACTCGGCTTTGGTATAATCCCGACTTGAGTGCTTCTGTCCAAACAATCCTGGCTTATTGTCCATGACTTGGAATGATTATGAGATATTAGTTCTTGAAATATCAATCATATTTGCTGGCGCAGGCGCGCTATGAGGTTGGTGAGCTGGATGAACTCGTCGACCGAGAGCTGCTCGGGGCGCTGGTTGAAGATGGCCTCCTGCATCGGCGCGCCCGGGGGCAGCAGGCCGCGCAGCGAGTTGCGCAGCGTTTTGCGCCGCTGGCCGAAGCCGGTCTTGACCACCGTCTTGAATAGCCGCTCGTCGCAGCCCAGGTCAGTAACCGTATTGCGCGTGAGGCGCACCACGCCCGACTTCACCTTGGGAGGCGGGTTGAACACGTGCTCGTCGACGGTGAAGAGGTATTCCACGTCGTACCACGCCTGGAGCAGCACCGAGAGGATGCCTCGCGTCTTGGTGCCGGGCGCGGCGGCCAACCGCTGTGCCACCTCGCGTTGCAGCATGCCAGAGCAACAGGTCACCTGGTCTTTGTAGTCCAGCACTTTGAAGAAAATCTGGCTCGAGATGTTGTAGGGATAGTTGCCAATCACCGTAAACGGTCGGTCGCCGTACCATTCGTGCAGGTCGAGGCGCAGGAAGTCGTCGGCGATGATGCGCCCGTCGAGCTGCGGGAAGTGGAGCCGCAGGTAGTCGACGCTCTCGCCGTCGAGCTCCACCACGCGCAGGTCGTGGCCTGCCTCG
>CAMVDK010000187.1 GCA_947166165.1 uncultured Porphyromonadaceae bacterium | reverse complement strand
GTCGAGCGCCTCGCGGCAGTGGATGATGAACGGGATGTGCTTGTCCACGCACCAGCGCAGCTGCACATCGAGCGCCTCGAGCTGCTGCTCGCGCCAGGTCTTGTCCCAGTAGAGGTCGACGCCTATTTCGCCCACGGCCACGCAGGGCCGCTCGTCGAGCAGCTCGCGCAGCTGCGCCAGCTCGTCGCGCCAGCTGTCGCGCACCTCCTCGGGGTGCAGCCCCAAGGCCACCGAGGTCCACTCGGGCCACTGCTCGTGCATGGCCCACAGGCGGGGCACGCTGGCCAGGTTCTCGTTGGGCAGCACCACGTGGGTCACGCCGGCCTGCTGCGCGCGGGCCACCATCGCCGAGCGGTCGTCGTCAAACTCGGTGGCGTAGAGATGTGTGTGGCTGTCAATCATCGTTACTGCAGGTTGGCGGTGAGCTCCACCGGGCAGTGGTCGCTGCCCATGATGTCGGTGAGGATGTCGGCTCCCAGCAGCCGGGGGGCCAGCCGGGCCGAGGCCAGGAAATAGTCGATGCGCCAGCCGGCGTTCTTCTCGCGGGCCTTGAAGCGGTAGCTCCACCAGCTGTACACCCCCTCGCGGTCGGGGTAGAAGTGCCGGTAGGTGTCGATGAATCCCGCGTGGAGCAGTGTGGTCATCTTGCCGCGTTCCTCGTCGGTGAAGCCGGCGTTGCGACGGTTCGACTTCGGATTCTTGAGGTCGATTTCCTGGTGGGCCACGTTCAGGTCGCCGCACACGATGACCGGCTTGCGGGCGTCGAGGGCGAGCAGATAGGCACGGAAGTCGTCTTCCCACCGCATCCGGTAGTCAAGGCGGCGCAGGCCGTCCTGGCTGTTGGGCGTGTAGCACGTCACGAGGTAGAAGTCGTCCATCTCCGCGGTGATGAGCCGCCCCTCGTGGTCGTGCTCGTCGATGCCCATGCCCAGCGTCACGTTGAGCGGCGTGTGGCGCGTGTAGATGGCCGTGCCGCTGTAGCCCTTCTTGTCGGCATAGTTCCAGAAGGATTCATAGCCATCGAACGTCAGGTCGAGCTGCCCGGCCTGCATCTTGGTCTCTTGAAGGCACACAAAGTCGGCGTCGAGGCGGCGGAACACCTCGTCGAAGCCCTTGCCAGCCACGGCGCGAAGGCCGTTCACGTTCCACGAAATGAGCTTCATCATGGCTGGCCAGGTTTGTCGGTGTCGGCCTCGTCCATGTCGGCCTCGTCCATGTCGGCCTCGTCTTCTTCGGCCTGCTGGGCGGCTTGACGCATCAACTTGCGGCCTTTGCGGTAGGTGCTGAACGACAGCACCAGCAGCACCATGGCCACGAGGGCACCGGCAATCTGCACCCATATGGGCAGCAGGTCGTTGTAGGTGAAATAGAGCACCGCCCCTGCCACGGCGATGCACGCAAAGTCGAGCAGCAGGGCCTGCTTGACCATCTTGTATCCTTTCTCAAACATAATAGTGATGTTTATTTCTTGTTACCGGCCGCAAAGTTACGAAATTATAGATAACCTGCAAAGGATGGCCCACGATTTTTGCACCGGTCGGCCCATGTGGTTGACCTTGCCCCCCAGGTGCGCGGAGGGCTAATTTTGCCGGAAAAAACACGATTGCCATGACACACGACACCAAAGACCGCCTCCAGTATGCCTCGGCGCTGGCCATGATTGCCGTGAGCATCAGGCTGGCGATAGCCTCGTTTGTGATGCTCCACCTGGTGCACTCCACCGTGCTCACCTTTGTGGGCGAGGCGGTGGGCTTTGCCAGCGGCGTGTTCGGCCTGAGCACCTTCGCGCGGAGCAAGAGCCAGGAGATTGACCGGCGTTTCGACCAGTTGCAGCAAACCCTCGCGAGCCATGCGGACCATCGATGAAATCATCATCCACTGCACGGCCACGCCGGCGGGCAGGAAGGTGACTGTGGAGGACATCAGGCGCTGGCACCTGGCGCGAGGATTTGCCGATGTGGGCTATCACTACGTGGTGGCCCTCGACGGCACGGTGATGGCCGGGCGGCCCGAGAGCCAGCCTGGCGCGCACTGCCTGGGCCACAACGCCCGCAGCATAGGCGTGTGCTACGTGGGCGGACTCGACGTGCAGGGCCGCCCGGCCGACACGCGCACCGAGCGGCAGCGGCAAGCGCTGCGAGCACTCGTCAGGCAGCTGCGCCGCCGTTTCCCGGCTGCTAGTGTGCACGGACACAACGAGTTCGCACGCAAAGCGTGTCCCTGCTTCGATGTGCAAAAAGAAAATTTTTGATTTTTTTTGCCGAAAAATTTGGTCAGTCCAAATATTGGCAGTAACTTTGCACCCGCAAATAGGACAGGAGCGTAGCCCAGTTGGTTTAGAGCGCCGCAGTCACATTGCGGAGGTCATCGGTTCGAGCCCGATCGTTCCTACCAGGCAAAAATCAGCCGCGATATTCATCGCGGCTGATTTTTGCTAGAAAAACTAGTGGAACTAGTAAAACTAGTATAACTAGTAAAACCAGTGGAGCCAGCAAAGCCAGCCCCACCAGAATCCTAAACCCTGAATCCAATAATTTTCCTCACCTCTCGCACCGTGGCGGCTGCGCTGGCGCGGGCCACCTCGGCGCCCTCGCGGGCGATGCGGTCGAGCAGGTCGACGTCGGCACTGAAGGCCTCGATGCGCTCGCGGATGGGGGCCACCATGGCGCACAGGTCCTCGGCAATCTGCTTCTTCAGGTCGCCGTAGCGCAGCGTGCAGTCGTTCCACTGCGCGTCGAAGTGGGCATACACCTCCGGCGAGCTCACGATGCGCAGGAAGGTGAACAGGTTCTCAATCACCTCGGGGCGCGGGCTGTTGGGCTCCTGCGGGCCGGCGTCGGTCACGGCCTTCATCACCTTCTTGCGGATGGTCTTGTCGTCGTCGCGCAGGTAGATGCAGTTGCCTTCGCTCTTGCCCATCTTGCCGCTGCCGTCGAGGCCGGGAATCTTGATGGCCTGGTCGCTGAAGTAGAAGTTCTGCGGCTCGGGGAAGAAGTCCACGCCGTAGATGTTGTTGAACCGCCGGGCGCACTTGCGGGCCTGCTCCATATTCTGCTCCTGGTCCTTGCCCACGGGCACCTTGGCGGCGCGGTGCTGCAGGATGTCGGCAGCCATGAGGGTGGGGTAGGTGAGCAGGCCGGCGTTCACGTTGTCGGGCTGCTTGCGGGCCTTCTCCTTGAAGGTGGTCACGCGCTCGAGCTCGCCAAGATACATGTTCATGTTCAGATACAGGTACAGCTCCAGCGTCTCGGGCACGTCGCTCTGCACATAGATGGGGGCCTTCTTGGGGTCGATGCCGCAGGCCAGGTATTCGGCCAGAATGGTGCGCGCGCTCTGCTGGATGTCGCCCGGCTTGGGGTGGGTGGTGAGCGAGTGCCAGTCGGCGATGAAGAACATGCAGTCGTACTCGTCCTGCATTTTCACGAAACTGCGCACGGCGCCGAAGTAATTGCCCAGGTGCAGGTTGCCCGTCGGGCGGATTCCACTGACTACTTTTTCCATATTTCTGATTTGTGATGTTTCGCTGATTATGTTGGATGACATTGGCGCGGCCTCACTTGTAGCGGTCGCTGATGTTGTAGATGGCGGTGAAGATTTCGCGGTCGGCGTCGGTGAGCTCGATGCCGCGGCGCGCCATCACGCGTTCGGCGATGGCGAAGAAGGCCGGCAGTGGCACATTCTTGAAGCCCGCCGAGGCACTGCCCTCCTGGAACGAAGCCACGAAGTTGCGCGGGAATCCCGCTCCGTGCACGTTCACGCCCACGCCGAGTACCGTGGCGGTGTTGATCATGCAGTTCACGCCCGTCTTGCTGTGGTCACCCATGATCAGGCCGCAGAACTGCAGACCCGTGCGCATGAAGCGCTGGGCAGGGTAGTCCCACAGCTTGATTTCGCTGTAGTCGTTCTTCAGGTTGCTGGCCGTGGTGCCGCCGCCCAGGTTGCACCACTCGCCAATCACCGCATCGCCCAGGAAGCCGTCGTGCGCCTTGTTGCTGTAACCAATCATCACAGTGTTCTCCACCTCGCCGCCAATCTTGCAGTGCGGACCCAGCGTGGTGGCGCCATACACCTTGCAGCCCATGCGCACCTTGGCGTCGTGGCAGGCGGCAAACGGGGCGCGGATGCAGGCCCCCTCCATCACCTCCACGTCGCGGCCGATGTAGATGGGGCCTTGCGTGGTGTTGAGAAAGGCCCCCTCCACGCTCGCCCCCGGCTCCACGAAGATGCGGCCGCGGTCGCCGACAACGACGTTGGTGTCCGACAGCGGTTGCGACTCCCGCCCCTGCGTCAGGCGGGCGAAGTCGGCCGCGAGTGCCTCGCCGTTCAGCTCGAAGATGTCCGGCAGGCTGCGCAGCACCCTGGGCGGCTTGGCGGCGTAGACCACGCTGCTGTAGTGGCGGTCGTCGAAGTCGTGGGCGCTGCCGTTGAAGGCGATGAGCGTCTCGCCGGTCATCAGTGCCTCGCCGTGTTGCAGCGCCAGCGCCTGGGCGGCCAGTTCCGGGGTCGGGATCACGTGCCCGGCCACGAGCAGGTTGTCGCGGCGGGCGTGAAGCGGGAATTTCTTCTTCAGGTAGGGAACAGTCAAATAGCTGTAGGTGGCCTCGCCAAGCATCGCCCGCCACTTCTCGTCGATGGTGGTGATACCCACGCGCAGCAGCGCGGTGGGGCGCGTATAGGTGAGCGGCAGCAAGTGTCGCCGCACATCGGTGTCGTCGAAGATGATGATATTGCGCTTCATCTCATAGTCATTATCAATTCGGCTGCAAAATTAGTGCAAGTTGAGCGCAATGGCAAGAAAACGGCAAGCAAAAAAGCTTTTTTGAATTGCCGATTTTCTTGCCATTGCTGAAACGCAGCCTAATTTCGAGGGCGAAGCCCTCAACATTAGTGCAAACCGAGCGCAAAACAAGCAAGCTCGCTTGCTTTTTTGCCGAGGTGCCGCCTAATTTCGCCAATTTTGAGGCAAAATTAGTGCAAGTTGAGCGAAAAAGCAAAGCTTGCTTTGATTTTTCCGAAACGCAGCCTAATTTCGCGCGAAGCGCAACATTAGTGCAAACCGAGCGCAAAAGCGGGACAATAGGGTCGGAGGTTTTTGTCCCGCTTTTTCGTGATGATGGCCGCGATGGGCGTCAGTTGCCGTTCAAGATGCGGGCGATGATTTCGTTCACGTCGTTGATGTCGACCACGTAGTCGGCGTTCACATCGCAGTCGTTGGTGCACGGAAAGTCGTAATGGTGGCTGAACACCTCATGGCCGAGTATCACATTGATGATCTTGTTCACCAATGCGATGCTGCCCTTGCCCGTGTAGGGACCATAGCTGTAGCGTCCACGGTAGAGGATGTTGCCCTCAAGGTCCTCGACTTGCGCCAGACCCAGCGGAATGGGGCAGATGCAGGTGGGTATGCCGCTCAACGGGCCGAACGACAGCATGTTGTTCGTGTCGTTGCCAATGCCCTCGATCACCAACGAGTAGTCCCATCCGTTGTCGATTTTGTAGGCGTTGCGCGGTTGTCCGGCCACCGTCACGGTGAACGGGGTGACGGTAAATGGACTTTCGTACCAATAGGGGTTCATTTCGTAAATCTCCTGTGCAAAGGCCGCCATGTCGCCGAAGTCGTAGTAGACGTTCTCACCGTCTGCGATGTTGTTGGCGTCGAAGCCCAGCACACGCTTGTTCTCTTCGCGCATGTAGGCTATGGGCGTTAAATGCCACTCGTCGAAGTTGCGGCTCATGCTGAGATAGAGTTTCTTGTAGGTGATGTCGTTGATCACCGTGTCGCCGCGGAATTCCATGAAGTAGGCATAGTCGCCTTGCCCTTTAAAGATGATATCATCTTCGTTGCTCGATGCCGTCACATCGCTGTAGAGATACACCCATCGCACGCCTTCGCGCACCAGAGGCACATAGTCGTCGGACGTCTGCGCCTGGCTGCCGAGCACGCCAAGCAGGGCCGTGATCAGAATGTAGAGTTTTTTCATAATCATATAATGTTTGAAAGTTGATAGAATGATGTTGCAAATATACAAATAATTATTGAATCTCCAAATACCCCCCCCGTTTTTAACAAATGATAATGATTGAATAAAGAAACCTCCAATCCGGGCACTATATGCCGAGGCTCTGGCATAGCTGCTC
>CAMVDK010000186.1 GCA_947166165.1 uncultured Porphyromonadaceae bacterium | reverse complement strand
TGAGAGTTGGGACTAGTACTCTTAAAAGCGATGGCGGGAACTATCTTGCGGATTTTAGGGTATGCCAAAAATGACGTAACTTTGCACCCGCAAACCAACAACTGCATCAATGTACACACTGAGCGAAGCCTACCAGATTATCGGCCCCGCGCATGCTAACGAGCTGTGGTGCGGCAAGATGGCGTGTGCCAAGAGCGACGCCCGCCGCACGCTGCTCACCAACGAGCTGGGCGACACGGTGAGCGTGTTCTCGTTCACGCTGGTGGAGTGCGGTCGGCTGGTGCTTGCCACCGGTGGAGAGCCGTTCGAAATTGCGGCCAACGACGTCTACGTCTACTTCCCGGGCCAGCCGGTGCGCATTCTGGAGGTGAGCGACGACTACCAGGGCATCTGCCTGATGGTAGACGAACAGACCACCTACGGCACCACAGGGTTCCGCAACCTGCTGCGCGCGTCGGTGCTGCCTTTGTCGCAATTCGGCAAATCGAGGATTGCGCTCACTGCCGGCGATGCCAGCCGCATAGGCATGTTGCTGTCGCTCATCGGGCAGTATATCGCACGTTCGTTTCCCAACAAGGACCAGACGCTCGAGATGCTCTACTCGGTGCTGCTGGCCGACCTCATCCACGTGCAGGACTTCGCGAGCGCCGGCTTGCCCTTCACGCGCCGCACCGAGGAATTGTTCATCTCGTTCTACGCCCTGGTGCGGCAGCACTTCGCCGAGCAGCATGGCATCGGATTCTATGCCGACAGGCTCAGCGTGAGCACCACCTATCTCTCGCGGGTGGTGAAGCAGGTGCTGGGGGCGACGGTGGTGGAGTGCATCAACCAGATGCTCGTGGTGGAAAGCCGGTGGCTGCTGTCGACCACTTCGCTCACGGTGAGTCAGATTGCCGACCGGCTGCACTTCTCGTCGGCCGCGGCTTTCGACAAGTTTTTCAAGCGCGCCACCGGCTGCACACCCTTGTCGATGCGCACCCGCTGCTGACGGCCAGGCCACAGCCGTGCGCCGCGGCTCGGATGGGCGGCCACCTGCATTGGGGTTAGCTTTGGCTGTTTCTTTTCCCGGAAATGAAGAATTCTTTGTAATTTTGTGGTCTTAAATTGGACCATGGCATGCTGCTGTGGTCTGGAAAAACGTAAAGCAACGATGAATAAATCGATGAAAGACAAGGCGGTGGCAGCGGCATTGCTCCTGGGTGCGCAGGCGTTTGCCCAAGCACCGGTGATTGGCATCACAGCCACGCCGGGCGAGGGCAGCCACACCGTGGCGGCCGACTATGTGGCGGCGGTGACGCGCGCCGGCGGCAGCCCGCTGCTGCTGCCAGCCACGAGCGACGAGCGGCTGATGCAGGCCACGCTGGAACGGGTCGACGGCGTGCTGCTCACAGGCGGCGTGGACGTAGACCCCTCCTATTTTGGCGAAGAACCGCACCCTATGCTCGGCGAGGTGAACGCTCAGCGCGACACCTTCGAGATGTTGCTCATTCCCACGGCCATAGCGCGAGGGCTGCCGGTGTTCGGCGTGTGCCGTGGCATGCAGATGCTCAATGTGGCCCTTGGCGGCACGCTGTGGCAGGACATCCCCTCGCAGGTGCCCGGGGCTTTGGCCCACCGCCAGTCCGAGAGCACCACGCTCGTGGCCCACACCGTGGCCATCGAGCCGGGCACAACCTCGGCGGCGGTGATGGGAGCCACCACGCTCGAGGTGAACAGCCGGCACCACCAGGCCGTGCGCGACGTGGCCCCCTCGCTCAAGCTGACCGGACGCAGCCCCGACGGCATCGCCGAGATGCTTGAGGGCTATCCGGCGCTGCCCATCCTGGCCGTGCAGTGGCA
The DNA here is from genome assembly GCA_947166165.1 of uncultured Porphyromonadaceae bacterium. GTDB lineage: Bacteria > Bacteroidota > Bacteroidia > Bacteroidales > Muribaculaceae > Sodaliphilus. The sequence continues at coordinate 4,383 of CAMVDK010000186.1, read as the reverse complement.
TCCCGAGAACTTCGCCGCCACCGATGGCGACTCGGTCATGCTGCGCTTTTTCCGCTTTCTGGTGGAGGAGAGCTGCCGATATCGGGATAATGAAAATAAAAACATTGAAAATCAATAAATAACGTACAAAATCTTCAACTTCTAGAATTGAGGATATATAAATTAGAGTATTGATTGAATTATTGTTTATAACCTACTGAATGATAGTTTGAAATGAATCCGATATTGATTGTATTGCCGATATTGTCGCTATTGATGTTCGATCTGGGTTTGACGCTGCGTCTCGACGACTTTGCGCTGCTTGCCCGTCGTCCTCGCGCAGTGCTGGTGGGGCTTGCGGGTCAGTTGCTTGTGCTGCCGGCCATTGCGTTTGCCCTGGCCGCCCTGCTAGAGCTGCCGCCGCTCTATTTTGTGGGCATGGTGCTCATTGCGTGCTGCCCGGGCGGCAGTTCGTCGAACGTGTTCTCGAAGCTCGCTGGCGGCGACGTGGCACTGTCGGTGACACTCACAGCCCTGAGCAGCGTGATCACGCTGTTCACCATCCCCGTCATCCTGAGCATGGCGGTAGCGCACAGCGGTGCGGAGGTGGAAGGCGGCATCCACCTTCCGGTGGGCAACCTGCTGGTGCAGAACCTCGTGCTCATGGCGCTGCCCATCGCGCTGGGGGCAGCCATGCATTGGCGTTGGCCCGAGGCCGCTCGGCGCACCGATGCCGTGCTGTCGCGCATCGCCTTCCCGGCGCTGATGCTCCTGGCGGGTATCTTCTTCGTGCAGCACTACAGCGACATTCTTTCCAACTTCGGACAACTCGGCGGCGGAGTGGCCGCCCTCATCCTGCTCGCCATTGGCGTGGCTTCGCTGATGGCTCGCGCCACGCGTCTCACCGGTGCCGCACGGCGCACCATCGTCATCGAAGTGGGTATGCAGAACGCCGCGCAGGCCATCGCAGTGGCCAGCAGCCCGTTCATCTTCGCCAACGACGTGATCGCCATCCCGGCCATCATCTACGCCCTGCTCATGAATGTGGTGCTGCTCATCTACGTGGCCGTGCTGCGCCACAAGGCTGCACGTGCGAAGGTCTGAGTCGGAAATCCCGCCTAGGGTGAGCCGAAATCCGGTCTTGCCCCAACTACCTTTGAATTTGGACATAAAGCAAATTGAAGGATTATTCCGCCAATGGGCAACTTTTTGTCGGTCTAATGGTGGCGGTTTGCGTTTTTTTGTTTATCTTTGCGTCGTGAGGTAACACCTATGTGCATTTCCTATATTAAAGTTTAATTATAAACCGCTAAAGTTCAATGATATGAAACGCTTACTACTCATTCTGTTAGCCGTGGTGGCCACTGCCGTGATCAGTGTGCAGGCCGCCAAGAAGTACCAGATCAACGTGGCCGGTGTGGAAGTGACCAGCGACAACGCCAGCTACATCACCGGCGGCGACATCACCAGCGGCTATGGCGTGTATAACGAATCGACCAACACGCTCACGCTGTACAACATGCACATTTATCGAACCAGTCAGGACAAATATGGCATCCACAACCGCGAATGCAACAACCTGACAATCGTTTTCAATGGTACGTGCAATGTGACCACTTCCGACAATGCCTTGAAGCTGGAGCGCTCCACAACGCTCAATGCGGCAGCTGGCAGCCAAGTTTCATTTTACTCCGCAGCCCGCATTTGTGCCAACTTGAAGAGTTACAGCTACTACATCAAGGGCAGTGGAACGATGGCTTTCGACACCGACCAATCGGGCTACGAAGCCATTAAGGGCGAAGGCTCAGGTTCCACCAAAGTGTATTTTCAAGGCGCCAAAGTGACTGCCAGCAGCAAGCAACGTTCGGCCTTGAGCTCGTTTGCCGCATATTTTGAAAGTGGTGCCGACCTGACTGTCGCAGGTAACGGCTCCAATGTCAGCGTGAGCGGTGTGTCGATGACGTTTTATGGCAGAGAGGCCCTCCTCTCGCCATATGGTGCCTACTACAGCAGTAGCTCGATATACAACTCATCGGGCAGCCAAGTCACCAGTGGATCCATCTACATCAGCGACAATTATGTGGCCATACTCAATTCGAGCTATTTCCCAGATGCAAATTTTCGTAATGCGTTGTATAATATTTTAAAAAAGAGTTACATCAACCAGGACGATGTGAACAGCCGCACCTCGCTCTCCTTGAGGGATAAGAGTATCAACAGTCTCACAGGATTGGGCTACTTCACCAAACTCACTTCGCTGGATTGTTACAAGAACAGCCTCACCTCGCTGCCCTCGCTGCCCAGTACGCTGCAGGAACTCAATCTCGCCAACAACAAATTCACATCGTTGAATATCACGGGGATGATGAACCTCAAGACGCTCGACGTGAGCGGCTGCTCCTCGCTCACCACGCTCAACTGCTACAACAACGCCCTGACATCGCTCGACGTGACGGATTGCTCATCGCTGAGCAATTTGTATTGCCAGAACAACAAGCTCACCACCCTGGGCGCGCTGCCCCGCTTTCTGCAGGATGTCAATCTCGCAAACAACAATTTCACATCACTGACGATCACCAACAAGCCAGTGCTAAAACAACTCAATGTGAGTAACTGCAAATCGCTAACCCTCTTGGATTGTAACAGCGACGCTCTGACATCGCTCGATGTGTCGGGCTGCACGTCGATGACCAGGCTGAGTTGCTTCTTTAACCAGTTCACCTCGCTGCCCACGCTGCCCAACTCGCTGCAGGATCTTTATTGCGGGCACAACAATTTCACATCACTGACCGTCACAGGGAAAACGAACCTCAAGTTGCTCAACGTGGACGAATGTGCGTCGCTCACACAACTCAACTGCTACGGCAACGCACTGACAAAGCTCTCAATGCTCAACTGCAGTTCGCTCTCACAACTCAACTGCAGCGACAACGCCCTGGCAACGTTCACCGTGCAGGGCTGCACGGCGCTGGCCAAGGTGAATTGCAACAACAACCAGTTCACCTCCCTGCCCACGCTGCCCAGTTCGCTGCAGGAACTCTATTGCGCCAACAATATGTTTACCTTTTTGACTATCACCAACAAACCGAACCTGAAAGTGCTCAATGTGAATAACTGCAACACGCTTGACAGGCTGGATTGTAACGACAACGCTCTGACATCGCTCAGCCTGTCGGGCTGCCCGGCGCTGACCAACGTGAATTGTAACAACAACCAACTCGCCGCGCTGCCCACGCTACCCAGCGCGCTCGTGTTGCTGTATTGCAACAACAATAAACTCACCTCGCTGCCCACTCTGCCCAGCGGACTTCAGCAACTGGAATGCCAGAAGAATGAGTTCACCTCACTGACAATTAGATACCTGAAAAAACTGTTTACTCTCAAAATCGGGAACAACCCCAAACTCACCACGCTCAACTGCAACGACAATGTCTTGACAACGCTCACCTTGGAAGGCAACACGGCGCTCGCCACACTCGACTGCTCCACCAACAAGCTTTCGTCGCTCGACCTGCAAGGACTCAGTGCCCTGCAGCGCTTGGAGTGCCAGTACAACTCACTCAGCGCGCTCAATGTGAGTTCATTAAGCAACCTGACTTATTTGCATTGTGGCACCAACTACCTGAAGTCGCTCGACGTGTCGAGCAATAGCAAGCTCAATTATCTGGCTTGCAACGGCAACCAACTCACCTCGCTCAACGTGCAGGGCTGCGCTGCACTCGCAACGGTGTACTGCGGAAAAAACAAACTGACATCCTTGTCGTTCGAAGGCTGCAATGCGCTCAACTTGGTGAATTTGGTCGAGAACTTTATCAAAGACTCGGAAATGACCACGCTGGTGGGAAGCCTGCGCATGCTGCCCGCCGGCAGCAACGGCACACTGCAGGTGCGCAATACGAAAACAGTCGATTCGAACGAATTCAGCGACACCCACGTGCGGGCTGCCCGTGCCAAGAACTGGATTCCCTACGAATACAGCGCTTCCAGCACTTGGCAGGAAATCACCCCGAGCGCCATGCGCGGCGACCTGAACGGCGACGGCGCCGTGGATGTCGACGACATGAACATCGTCATCAACATCATGGTCAGGAAGGGCGCCACGTTCGAGCAGTATCCCGCAGCCGACCTCGACGACAGTGGCGTTGTCGACATCGACGACCTGAACATCATCATCAACATGATGGTGGGAAAAGACCCGGGCGGCGACACACAAGCGGCAAAGACCTTCACCGTGAATGGTGTCAGTTTCAAGATGATCGCCGTGGAGGGCGGCACGTTCACGATGGGCGCGACCGCCGAGCAGGGCAGCGAAGCCTGGGATGATGAGAAGCCTGCCCACCAGGTGACGCTGAGCAGTTACTCCATCGGCGAGACGGAGGTGACGCAGGCGCTGTGGGTGGCGGT
>CAMVDK010000185.1 GCA_947166165.1 uncultured Porphyromonadaceae bacterium | reverse complement strand
TGTCGTACTCGTCGATGAGCACCACCACCGGTTTGCCCGTCAGGGCGTGCACACCTCTTATCAGGTCGGCGAAACGGTCGCCCAGTTTCTGCGACTGCTGTTTCAGTTGGAACTGTTGCTCGCCGATGCGCATTGCCCGCGACAGTTTCTCGGTCAGCTCGCTGGCGTCGTCGGTGAAGTCGCCGTTGTTCAAGTCGATGCGCAGCACGGGCCAGGCGTTCCACTCATGCTCGAGCCGGTCGATTTCGAGTCCGCGGAACAGCTCGCGCCGCCCTGTGAAGTAGGCCTCGAGCGTGGAGAGCAGCAGCGACTTGCCGAACCGTCTGGGCCGGCTCAGAAAGAAGAACTTGCCGCTGTTGGCCAGCTTGTGGACGAGCGCCGTCTTGTCGACGTAGACGTAGCCGCCAGTCACAATGTCGGCGAACGTCTGTATGCCTATGGGAAATTTCTGTGCCATGACTCTTGTTTTGTATTCCGATTGCAAATATACTACAATAAATGCAATTAAGCAAATAGATGCGCTCAGATTCTAGCGCATTTGTTGCGCAAGGAATGCCATAGTTGGCCTATCCATAGCACAACCGATGTGCCGGCCACAATCCACGTCCAATCGACGAGGCTGAGCGGCTCCACATTGAACACCTTGTAGGCCACTTGCACAATCAGCACCTGCCCCAGTGCGATGGTTGCTGCCACCGACAGGAAAATGCGGCTGCCACCCAGGTTGTGCAACGCCCCATGGCCGCTGGCAAACGACTTGGCGTTGAACATGTTCCAGAATTGCAGGAAAACAAATATGGTGAAGAACACCGAGAGCTCCCATGTGCTGATGTGCTGGCTGATCACGCTGCCACCCTCGCCAGCCATGTGGCGATGGATGAAGTAGAAGAAGACGCCCATCATCAGTATCGCGAAAGCCCCGCCCGTGCCCACGATGAATTTCATCATCGAACGCGTGATGATGCTTTCGCCTTGTCGCCGCGGGGCATCGTGCATCACCTCGTGGTTTGGTGGCAGTGATGCCAGCGCAAGCGCGGCAAAGGTGTCCATAATCAGGTTCACCCACAACATCTGCGTCACCGACAGCGGCGACTGCTTGCACACAAACGAACTCAACCCCACCACGAGGCAGGCACACACGTTGACCGCGAGCTGGAAGATAATGAACCGCTGTATGTTGCGATAGAGTGAGCGTCCCCAGAGCACGGCGCGGTTGATGCTGGCGAACGAGTTGTCGAGAATCACGATGTCGCTCGCTTCGCGCGCCACATGGGTGCCGTCGCCCATCGACAGGCCCACGTGTGCCTTCTTCAACGCTGGAGCGTCGTTGGTGCCGTCGCCGGTCACCGCCACCACCTCGCCGCTGCGCTGCAGCAGCTCCACCAGTCGCGACTTGTCCTGCGGCCGGGCGCGCGACATCACCTTCACTTGGCGTGCCACCTCGATGGCTTCGTCGTCGGTCATGGCGGCAAAGTCGGATCCGCTCACCAGCGCATGCTCGGCGCTGTCGTCGTCATCGCTCCAGATGCCCACCTGCCGAGCCACCTCGCGGGCGGTGTCGGGGTTGTCGCCGGTCACGATTTTCACGTCTACGCCGGCATCGTGGCACTCACGGATGGCCTCGGGCACATCGGGACGCACCGGGTCGCTGATGGCCACGTAGCCCAACCAGTGCAGCTGCTGCCCGCGCAGGGGGTCGGCGGTGTCGACCGCTGTGTCGTCGTCAAGCTCTGCATAGGCGAAGGCCAGCGTGCGCATCGCCTTGAGCTGGTAGCTGTGCAGTTGCTCGGTGATGGCAGGCGACGGGTGCATCGAGCAGCGCTGCATGACGATTTCGGGCGCACCCTTGAGCAACAGCAGACGTCGGCCTTCGGGGGTGTGGAGCAGGGTGGTCATGCATTTTCGCTCGGTGCTGAACGGCACTTGCCGCTCCAAGGTGCATTGTTCGCGCACAGACAAGTAGTCGGTGCCTTGCTCGCGCAGCCACAGTAGCAGCGCTCCCTCGGTGGGGTTGCCAATCACTTTGACACGCTCGGCATCGTCGAGGTGCGCTGTGGCGTTGCACGCCAGACTCAGCGTGACAACCTCGTCGGGTGCCTCGCCGGCAAACTCGGCATGGGCCACCTGCATCTGGTTTTGAGTCAGTGTGCCCGTCTTGTCGGTGCATATTACGGTGGCTGCGCCCATTGTCTCGCAGGCGTGCATGCGGCGCACTAGGTTGCCCGAGCGCAGCATGCGGTGCATGCTCAGTGCCAGGCTCAGCGTGATGCTCATCGGCAATCCCTCAGGCACGCTCACCACGATGAGCGTGATGGCAATCATGACCGTCTCTATGCCATATTGAATGAAACCCAATAACGTGTCAGGGTCGTCGTCGAGCCAGAACACAAGCATGCGTCCCACCACAATGAGCGCCGCAATCGCGTAGCTAGCCCGTGCGATGATGCCCCCCAGCCGGTCGAGTTGCTTCATGAGCGGCGTCTTGACACCGTTGTCGATTTGCGCCTCGGTGGCCACGCGCCCGTACTCGGTGTTGTCGCCCACGCGCTCCACGCGCATCACGCCGCTGCCCTCCATCACCGTGCTGCCACGCAGCAGTTGGTTGGCGGCATAAGTGGTGCTCTGCTGGCTGGCATCGGTTTGCAGGTGCGTTTTCCACGTCTGCGGCTCGCCGGTGAGCGAGCTTTCGTCGATGCTGAGCGCCACGCTGTCGAGCAGCGTGCCGTCGGCGGGCACCCGCTCTCCGGCCTCGAGCAGCACGATGTCGCCCACCACGATGTCGCGGCGTGGCACCTGGCGCACACGGCCGTTGCGCACCACCTTCACCGCCAGGTTGTCGTTGCTCTGGTTGAGCAGTTCGAACTTCTTGTTGGCGTTCACCTCCACCACAAAGCCCACCATCGTGGCCAGCACGATGGCCACAAAGATGCCCACTGGCTCAAGCAGCACCTCAATGCCCTTGCCGAGGCTCACATACTCCCACACGGCCATTGCCGCCGAAAGTATGAGCGCCACAAGCAGGATTTTGATGAGTGGGTCGTTGAATTTTTCGATGAATTGCGACCACAGCGAGCGGCTGGCGGGCGGCGTGAGCACGTTGTCGCCATGCTTGGCCCGGCTCGCCTCTACTTGCTTGCTGGTCAGTCCTTTGTATGATTTCATATTGTCATTTGGGTGGGCGGAACCCTGTTTTCTGTCTCTTAATGGTCAAAGATGAGCTGCTGTCCGTGTGCCCCCGAATCGATGTGGCCTTGGTCGTAGGTGGGATGCCCGTTGACCCAAGTGCGCATCACTCGGTGGTGCATCGTGGCGCCCACAAGGGGAGTCCACTTGCAGCGCGACAGCACATCGGCGTCGGTCACTGTCCAACCCTCGGCCACAGGATGCACCTGCACCATGTCGGCCTGATAGCCCACGCGCAGATAACCGCGGCGGGCAATGGCGAGCAGCTCGGCCGGCGCGTGGCACATGGCCTGCACGACGCGCTCGATGGTGAACACGCCTTGATGTGCCAGCTCCAGCATGGCTACTAGCGAAAACTGTGCCAAAGGCATTCCCGATGGGACTTTTAACAGATTTTCATATTTTTCGGTCAGTAAATGCGGAGCGTGGTCGGTGGCCACCACATCGATGCGGCGCTCGGCCACTGCGCGACGCAGCGCCTCGCGGTCGGCAAGGGTTTTCACAGCCGGGTTTACCCTGATGCGGTTGCCCAGGCGGGCATAGTCGAGGTCGCTGAACCACAGGTGACCCACACAGGCCTCGGCAGTGATGCGTTTCTGTGCCAGCGGTGTGGAGGAGTCGTCGAAGAGCGCCAACTCGTCGGCAGTGCTCACGTGCAGCACGTGCAGCCGTGCGCCAGTGGCGTGTGCCAATTCCACTGCCTGCCGCGTGCTCTCGAAGCAAGCCTCGCGGCTGCGCACCAGCGGATGGACGGCTGCGGGGATGTAGTCGCCGTGTTCGGCTCGCCACTGGCTGCGGTTGCGCGCTATGGTGTCCTCGTGCTCGCAGTGCGCAGCGATGAGCGCCGGCACGCTGTCGAACAGTCTGCGCAGCGCCGCGGCGTCGTCGAGCAGCAGGCCACCGGTCGACGAGCCAAGAAACACCTTCATGCCGACCACCTGCCGGTAGTCAATGCTTCGCAGCCAGTCAAGGTTGGTGGCCGTGGCACCTGCATAGGCGCTGTAGTTCACCAGCGAGGTGTGCGCCATGCGCTCCAGCTTGTCGTCGAGCGCGGCTTGCGTCACGGTGGGCGGGGCCACGTTGGGCATGTCGATCACCGAGGTCACCCCGCCCGCCACTGCGGCCAGCGTCTCGCTGGCGATGTCGCCCTTGTGGGTCATGCCCGGCTCGCGCAGGTGCACGTGCTCGTCAATCACGCCTGGCAGCAGATAGTCGCCATTGACGTCGGTCACCACCTCGGCCTGCCTCATCAGCGATTCGCTGGGAAATCCTTCACCAAGAGCAACGATTACGCCCTCTTCGACAGCAACATACCCATGGGAAACAGTACCTTCGTTGACCACTTTGGCGTTAAAAATCAACTCCATGATAATTTTTTTTGCAAAAGTAGTGTTTTTTTCTGGAATTGTGGCTATATTTGCAGATTGGATGTGGCATTGTAATAGTCATTTAATATATACAGATATGAAAACGATTAGACTCATTCTGATGGCCGCGCTTGCCATGATGAGCGCGCTCGCCATTCACGCTGACGACAACATTGGCCTTCAGGGTTCCGGCACATGGGATGACCCCTATCTGATCAACAACTGTGAGGACTTGATGACGCTCTCGCACGCCACCAATGAGCTGGGACTCGACTTTGCGGGCAAGACGCTGATGCTGACCTCGGACATCTACATAGGTTTTGACGTCAGCTTCGCTCCCATCAGCAGCCATGCCGAGACGCCTTTCCGCGGAGTGATCGATGGCAACAAGCACAGCATCGGCGGCTGGAAAGTGGACACAAGGGACGCCGGCTACTCGACCGAGGCCATGACCGAAACGCCCACAGCCCTGGTGGTCTACCTGGGTGAGGAAGGCGCCATCCTGAATCTGACTATCGACGAGTCGTGTTCGTTCACTGCGAGAGGTTACTTAGCCCCTCTGGCCTACGATGTTCAAGGGACTGTCAGTCACTGCATCAACCGCGCCGACATCTATGCCGACCACGAAGTGGGAGGCTTGGTCTACCGCGTGGGTTCCACGGGCCGTGTGGACGACTGCTTCAATGAGGGAGCCATCACTGGTGCGCAACGCGGCTTCGTGGGAGGCATCGCCGCCCGCAACAATGGCTTGGTGGCGCGCAGCCAGAACACCGGTATGCTCAAGGGAAGCATCTACGCCCAATTAGGCGGAATCGTTGGCGAGAACTCCGGTGGAGTGAGCAATTGCCTGAGCAATGGACTTCTCAATGGTGGAAGCGTGATTGGCGGCATCGTGGCCACGGCTATGCCAGGCAGCGAAGTCAATTCCTCGCTGTGCACCGCCGTGATTTGGCCAGGCAGATTGAAGGACCGTGTGGGAGCCATTGCCGGCGTGGTAGAGACTGCCGACAAGGTGAAGTTCAGCGACAACTGCTTCGACCGCCAGATTTGCATCTACGACAACATCAGCGACGACGGCATCAAAGGCGTCGACACCCAACAACTGATCGACACCATCTGGTCGGGCTCGCGCGCATGGACCAAGCAAGAAGGGATGTATCCCCAACTCTGGACTTTCCATCAAGAGCGCACGTCGATCCTGGGGGCAGCCACCATCGTGTTCAAGCATGGCGACACGCGGCTCACCATGAGCGCACCAGCCAAGCTGTATCACAATCTGACCGACTCATTCTGGTGGACGCTCGACGGCGACGAAGCGTTCTATCTTGACGACGAAGGCAGACTGGTCGTCAAGCCTTGCGACCACGACGTCAGCACCATCCTTTACGCCAATCATGGTCGGAAGTTCAGATTCATTCCCGTCACCGCTCTCGCCACCCAGGTCGACATCAACGATGTGAACATGGTCATCAACCTGATTCTGGACCTCGACATCGACAATCCCGACTACAACGGCGACATCAATGGCGACGGCGCGGTCGACATCGACGATGTGAACATGCTCATCAACCAGATTCTGGCCCAATGACACCCCTCATCCTCGCAAAGTGGGTCAAAAACCTCCGACCCCATTGTCCCGCTTTGCGGCGATCGGAAAACTTCTTTTCAACCGTCTCGGCAGGGCCGGTTTCTTATGGTGGGTTCTATAAATTGCTTGAGCCGAATTGGGCTTGATTGCTGAGCAG
>CAMVDK010000184.1 GCA_947166165.1 uncultured Porphyromonadaceae bacterium | reverse complement strand
GTTCTATAAATTGCAAAAAAGTAATGAATGGTTTTGGCCGCCTTGGGTTGCTTGCTGGCATCTTTTGTCTCAACTGCTTGAACCGTAGCCCGCTACTGCTTCGCGCAGCTTGAGCCAAAACCTGCTCAGCAATCAAGCCCAATTCGGCGCAAGCAATTTATAGAACCCACCTAATGAAGGTCCCTTTTTGAAACACTCTCCTTTTGCGGGCAATGCCACGGGCGGGGTGGCTCAGTAGATGAAACTGCTGCCGCCCAGGAACTCGCGCAGCAGGCTGGTGCCAGGAATGTCCTTCTCGTCGAGGGGCTCGAAGTAGCTCAGGAACCTGAGCAGCCGGCTGGCCTCAGCATATTCGGGCGCATTGTTGGGCACCTGGCGGAGCAGCGGCTCGGCATGGCTGCGTATCACCGCCAGCTCGAACAGGAGCGAGGAGTTGAACGTGGCATCGGCGTTCTCCTGATAGGGGAAAATCCACTTCGACTCGCCGCGGCGCACACTGGGCCAGCGGGCGATGGTGTTGAGCGCCGTAGCTCCGCGGTACTTTGCGTCGCGGATGATGCGCCGCAGCAGCCGCGTGTCGGTGGTCGACACCCAGTTGTGGTCGTCGATGCTCAGCGTGGTGAGCGCGCTCACGTAGAGGCGGAACTTGAGGTCCTCGGGGATTTGCTTGGTGAGTTCAGGATTCAAACCGTGGATGCCCTCGATGAGCAGGATCTCGTTCTCCTTGAGCTGCAGGGTGTTGCCACGGTATTCGCGCTCGCCGGTGGTGAAATTGTAGGTGGGCATGTTCACCTCGCGGCCGGCGATGAGGTCGGTGAGGTCGGCGTTGAACCGCTCGAGGTCGAGTGCGTAAAGCGACTCGTAGTCGAAGTCGCCGCTCTCGTCGCGCGGCGTGCGGTGGCGGTCGACGAAGTAGTTGTCGAGTTCAATCACCTTCGGGCGGATGTAGTTGGTCACCAGCTGGATGGCCAGTCGCTTGCTCGACGTGGTCTTGCCACTCGACGAAGGGCCGGCAATCAGCACCACCCGCGCTCCGCCCTGATGGAATCGGTCGGCGATGTCGCGCGCTATTTTGTCGAACATCTTGTTGTGCAGAGCCTCGGCAACAGCCACCAGCATCGGGGCGTATTTGTGATGCACGGCCTTGTTGATGGTGCCCACATCTTCGATGCCGATCACGTCGTTGAAGGCCAGATAGTCCTTGAATGCGGCAAACATCTTGGGCATCTTGGTGCGCTCGGCCGGCACGCTGGCATCGGCGGCCGACGGCGGCAGCAGGAGCATGCCTTGCTCGTAGGGCTGCAGGTCGAACACGCGCAGCAGTCCGGTGCTGGGCACCAGCGGGCCGTAGTAGCTGTCGATGAGGTCGCCCAGCTTGTAGTAGACCGTATAGAGGTCGTGGCACGACTCCAGAAGCCGCACCTTGTCGTTGAGTCCCTGCTGGCGGAACATCTCGATGACGTCGGTGGTGAGCCGCTCGCGCCGCACAAACGTGAGGTCCTGCTCCACAATCTCGTGCATGCGCGCCTTGATGGCGTCGACCACCTCGGCGGTCAGCTCATGCTCGTCGTGCTTGAGGATGCAGTAGAATCCGCCCGAAATCGAATGCTCGATGCGCAGACGCTTGCCGGGATACAGGTCGCGGATGGCCTTGTAGAGCACCATGCACAGCGAGCGCACGTAGGCGCGCTGGCCGTGAGGATTGTTGAGGCCGATAAACTCCACATGCTTGGGGCCGTACACCGGATAGCGCAGGTCTTCGCACTTGTTGTTGACCAGAGCCACGAGGGCCTCCAGGCCCAGGCGCGGCCGGATGGTGCGGTAGAGGTCGAGCAGCGAGTCGCCGCCGTCGATGGGGATGTATTCCCCCGTATTCTTGCAGAAAATCTTGAGTTCTTTGTCCATAGCTGGGTTGATAAAAAAGGTGGTTGTCATCGCCCCGCCGCTGCGGGCGGCCGCCAGCAGTGCCCCGAGGCGCATGGTTGGAGCCGCAAAGTTACAACAAAAAAGCGCAATGCACAAAAAAATCCAGTTCAGCAGCCACAACTTTGCCGATTATCCGGGAGCTGCTTTGACAGGAAATGCGGTCAGCGTGGGGCCGCATTTGGGGCGTGGACGGGTGCGGCGGGAAGCGCGCCTCTTGTAGCCAGCATCGGCGCGCGGCCATCGGTTGAGGGGGGTGCAGAGGGGGATTTTAGGCCTGTTGGGCAAAATTCTCAAAAAAATCAGAGAAACTCCAATTTTTAAGTCACTTTATTTGGTGCATTGAATTCTTTGGCATAACTTTGCATCGAGATAACTTAAAAGTTAAGAATGAGGCGGAATTATTACATAGACTTGGTTGAAGAACATTCCAATGTGAATTTCTACAGCATTCATTTAGAGAGTGAGGAACTCTCTGAATTCGAACGTTTTTTGATAAATTCCCTATTGGAAGTGAATATGACCAAGATATTGATGTCGTCATATCTTGGCTTGACAATATTGCCGAACGAGGTGCCTTGGAACGCTATTTCCGTCCCGAAGGGCATTATGGCGACGGTGTAGGCGTAATACCGATTGACATTGGCAACAAAGTGCGGTTGTACTGCTTGCTTCTGTCGGACAAGATTTTAGTGTTTGGCAACGGCGGTGTGAAAGAAGCACCCACATGGGAAGAAAGCAAGGAACTTGCGCCATACGTCAAACTACTGATTGATACGAGCCGTTTTATATCGTCGAGGATAAAAGACGGAACGATTGTATTGATTGACAAAGAAATTATAGGCAACTTAAACTTTAGCAGAGATGAAACGGAGCAGAATAATCGATGAACGTCGTCGACACGTCGACCCCGAAGTGAAAGAGCGTGTGGCACTTTCATTTCAAATTGTGGACCGCATTCATGAAATTCTTACCGCTCGTGGCCTTCGCCAGAAAGACCTTGCTATGATGCTTGGCAAGAGTGAGGCGGAGATCAGCAAATGGATGCGTGGAACTCATAACTTCACCATCGACACTGTGGTCACCATAGAAGAAGCTTTGAATGCCCCGGTGCTTCAAGTCTGTCATGAAGCACCCAATGCATAACCAGATTGAGCATTGGTGGCGCAGACAAACATACACAATTGCTAAAAAGTAATGAATGGTTTTGGCCGCCTTGGGTTGCTTGCTGGCATCTTTTGTCTCAACGATCAAGCCCAATTCGGCTCAAGCAATTTATCGAACCCACCTTTAGTGCGAATCACCCTATTGACGGCAAATGGTCATAAGCCATACGCCGCCAACAAGGCGACGGCCTTCAGGTCAAAACCCGTTTAACGCGGAAAAAGCATTCCACCCCGGGCCGCATTTGGGCCGTGGGCGGGCGCGGCGGAGAGCGCGCCTCTTGTAGCCAGCATCGGCGCGCGGCCATCGGTTGAGGGGGGGGCAGAAGGGGATTTTAGGCCTGTTGGGCAAAAAAAAAGGCGAATTGTTTTTCCATTCGGCAAATATCTATTACCTTTGCAGGTCAATTTTAAACTTGCACCCAATTGCAATAAACAAAAACAGAATAAAAAACGAAAATGGCAAAGAGAAAAAACGAATCCGCTCGCACCACACTCGAGGAAGTGAACGAGTCACTCACCGGTGCAGCGCAGCGAATTGAAGAGAACAAGAAGTACATCTACTACGCCCTTGGAGCCGCCGCAGTGATTGTGCTCCTGGTGGCCGCCTACATCTTCGGTGTGCGCAACCCCAACTTGCAGCGTGCCAAGGACGACATCGCCAAGGCCGACATGGCCTACATGCAAGGCGACACGGTGAACGCCCTGAAGGAATACGAGAAGGTGTTCGACACCTACAGCAACAAGCCCGCCGAGCGCGCAGCGTTCAACGCCGCCATCATCCTCTATCAGCAGGGCAAGAACAAAGAGGCCGCCGACTATCTGGAGAAGTACGACCCCGAAGGCAACATGGTGGGTCCGGCATCGCAATCGCTGCTGGGCGACTGCTACGTCAACCTCAAGCAGTATGACAAGGCCATCGCCGCCTTCGACCGCGCCGTGAAGCTGTCGGGCGACAACGTGTTCTACACGCCCACGTTCATGATCAAGAAGGCCACCGTGCTCCACGAGCAGAAGAAGTATGCCGACGAGGCCGCCATCTACCAGGTGATCAAGGACAAGTACTACGAGTACATCCGGTCCTACCAGTTCAACGTCGACAAGTATCTCGAGCGCGCCAACGCCCTGGCCGGCAAGTGACCGGCGGCACACGGCAGCCTCCACACTACATCAATCGGGCCGCCCGCCACTCACCCCCCGGTGAGTCGCGGCGGCCCGATTCGCGTTAGGCCGGCGGCACCTCCGCAAAGCGCCCACCGGCATGAGACGGCCCAGCTGCCACACCCCGCACAGCTCGCAAACCGACTGAAAACCGACTTTTTTTGATAAATTTTGGAGAATTATTTTGCCAATCGAAAAATTCTTTGTTACTTTGCTTGATTTATTGCGAGAACCATAAAATTTTGTTAAATTATTAATATTCCAATCACATGAAGAAATTTTTACTTTCTCTTGCTTTGGGTGCTGCAGCCTTGACGATGAGCGCCGGCACCGATGGACAGACCTACGAACAAGTGGGCGACTACAAACTCGTGAACGACTGGATCATCTCGCGCGTGCACACTGGTGAGCTGGCCTACAACGCCCTGCCGTTTGCCAACAACTATGCCCGCCGCGCCACCGTGTACAACGACCAGGTGCTGATTGCACAGACCTGCTCGCCGCTGTACACCTACCAGATCGACGACACCACCACGGCCATGCAGTGCGTCATCTTCCGCTACAAGGTGGAAGACGGCACTCCGCTCGACCCTGTGCTGCTCAAGCTCAACGGCCAGCCTTACGGCAACACCGCCCAGGCTTCGCTTCTGGCCAACAACATCGGTGTTGACCACTTCGGCCACCTGTGGCTCGCCCAGTACACCAGCGAGGCCACCCGCTCGTTCAACCTCTATCAGGTCGACCTCGAGAGCGGCGAGCTCACCTCGGTGGGCACGCTCATCAAGGCCGAGACCGAGGAGGAAGTGTGCGCCCGCGTCGACTACATCGACGTGATGGGCGACATCACCCGCGAGCAGGAGCAGTGCAACGTGATGGGCGCTGGCGCCAACAGCGACCTCATCTACCGCTGGCACGCCGACCAGGGCGCCGACTGGGAGCCGGGCTTCGACGGCACCGACTACCACATCCAGATCGTCCAATTCCCCCTGGGCTGGAGCGCCGAGACCGGCTCCGCCAGCGAGGAAGTGGCCTCGTGGGGCTTCGCTCCGTTCATCAAGATGTGTCTGGGCGAGAGCGAGGATGACCTCTACAACGGCGAGCTGTTCTGGATCGACGGTTTCTACAGCGCTCCCGCTCTGTATCAGATCGACGGTTCGCTCTACGACAGCTTCAACAACGTGGCCGACTACGCCCTGCAGCCCGAGGCTGGCACCAACGGCCTGACCGAGTTCCACCTCGACGGCCGCAACTTCATGCTCTACAGCATCCGCCAGTATCAGGGCGACGGCCACGGCTGCCAGGCCAACATCGTTGAGCTCGACGAGAGCCTCGCACTCGAGTCGATGGTCAAGTATTGGCAGATTCCCGCCGACTCGCTCGGCCACACCAGCGACAGCGGTATCCGCATCCACAGCTTCGAGGTGATTCCCGATGTCGACGAAGATGGCAACGAGTTTGTCACCATCCTCACCTACAAGTGCCAGAACGGCTTCGGTATCTACCGCATGGGTAAGAACGTGAAGCCCCGCGGCGGCGAGCAGCCCGGAGTCAAGGGCGACGCCGACGGCAACGGTGTGGTGGATGTCGACGACATGAATATCATCATCAACATCATGCTCAACAAGGGCGCCACGCTCGAGAATTATCCCAATGCCGACGCCGATGGCAACGGCACGGTGGATGTCGACGACATGAACATCGTAATCAACATCATGCTCGGCAAGGCTTGAGCATGAACGCCACTCAGCCCTCACTGCGATGAGCGGCTGAACGCTTCACCGCGGATTTCGCGAATGGTGCCTGCCCCCACGGCGGGAGCACGGAATTCGTGAAATCCGCGGTTCGTTTTTCCCTTCCTTTCACCAACAATCGACACTCTTTTTATGAAAAAAAGCATACTCCTCGCCACCGCGCTGCTCGGCCTGTCGGTGGCGGCACATGCCAGTGGCACCATCAACATCGTGGGCGACCCCTATGTGGTCGACACGCTGTTCCACAACCAAGTTGGCCCTGGCACCACGCAGACCTCATTGTGGCTGCACAACGGCAGCGTGAACCTGC
>CAMVDK010000183.1 GCA_947166165.1 uncultured Porphyromonadaceae bacterium | reverse complement strand
TGTTTTACAACATATTAGCAGAAAGAGGGCGGGCCAGAATTTTGACACACCCTCTTTTATGGAAAAATAGTTTTTCCCAAGCGAAATTTGGTCCCTCACAGACGAGCCGACGCAGCCGGCTTGGCGCGATAAGTCCTCTAAATCGCACTTTTTTTACGCGATTTAGAGGACTTATCGCCGTCCGCCTCCCCTCCGGCGGCAGAAGCGGGCCTTCGTCGACGCGGCTCCATGCCCGTCGCCTTTGCTTTGAAATAGGGGATTATATACTTGTTGCCCCCATCCATGATAAAACTCCAACTGAAAAGCCCGGAGGGCTGTATCTAGATAACCCCGGCACAACGCGCAGCGTTGGCCCGGGGAATGCCATCAGCTGGCAGAAATGCCTCTGGAGGAGGTGGCCACGCCAAGGCGAGGCCCTACTGCGGTATTTCCCCTCACCCTCGTGTGGCCTCCTTCAGAGGCGCTCTGATTGCATCCTTTCCCTTGCGCCACCTTTTACTCGCTCAATATTTTGCCATTCCAGAAATATTGCTTAATTTTGCAACCGCTACAAAACACCACGCACACGCTGCTGTGGTTTTTAATAGCGATTTTTGCGGGATTAAGGAAGCGTTATGCTCATCTTGCGATTCGGAAACCTGAGAAACTTCTGATTGAGCGCAAAGATGTCGTGACGGCTACCACGCTATACAGGCGTGGCGTTGCCGGTGCATTACATCGTTCGTGCTCAAGGGTTTTCTCAGGACCTCCGAATCGGAACGTGGCATGGCAGCACCACGTTTTCCTTTTGTCTTGTTTTATAGCGAGTTGCACGGTGCTGCGCGACTCACGATCAACGATTCTATTACAATGAGAAAGGAATTATTGCTGCTGCTGGCGCTCGCTATATGCGCACTCAGCACATGGGCCCAGACCCAGGTGGCTGCCCTCACCCACAACGGGCAAGTGAGACTCTACTACGGCGCCGACGCCTTTGCCAATGCCGCCACCGCCGCCAGCCATGGCGATGTGATCAACCTGAGCGCCGGCACCTTCAAGGGCACCACCATCGAAAAGCGCATCACCGTGCGCGGAGCCGGCATGCTGCCCGACGAAGCCAACGCCACCGAGGCAACCATCATCTCCAGCGTGGTCACCCTCACGGGCAACGCCTCCAGCCTCGAATCGGGACAATTCACGCAGTTCGAAGGCATCGACTTCTTGGCCGACAAGGCGCTTGTCGCCTCGGGAGTCGACGTGAGCGGTGTGGTGTTTGTGAAGTGCCGGCTGCGTAACGCATACTATAGTAGTGGTGATAAAAGATTCACCGATTGCCATTTCTACAGTTGCCACATACTTGATGTAAACAGTTCTTATTATTTCAACTTTATCAACAGCACATTCAACAACAGTTTCTGTCATTTGCCTAACTATCAAGGTTTTCCTTATAATGACAGTCAATCTGAAAACACTTTTGATAATTGTGTGATAAGGATTTGGAATTACAGTGGAAGTGGAAGCTATTTCCACGTGGGACGCAAATTCAATAACTGCATCCTCTACGGCTTCCAACCCACCGTTCCCAATACTGTGGCGATGTGGAACTGCCTGTTCATCAACCCCGACTCGAACGTGGCCACCATCTTCAACAACATCGAAAACAACACCAACAAGGTGGCCGACAGCTTCAGCTCCATCTTCAAGAACTTTATCGGCAACTACACCTGGAAGAGCGACTTCACGCTCACCGACGAGGCCAAGAGCACCTATCTGGGCACCGACGGCACGCAGATTGGCATGTACGGCGGCAACACGCCCTACTCGCCCATGGTGAGCAACCCGCGCATCACCAAGTGCGACGTGGCCGGAAAGACCAGCGCCGACGGCAAACTCGCTGTGGACATCACCGTAGAAGAGAGCAACTGACTAAACCCCTTGCGACTATGAAACGACATGTATTCACAACCTTGATGCTCTGCGCCGCGGCAGTGGTGCAGGCTGGCATCACGGGGGGCTACTACTGGCTCGACGGCGAGAGCGAGGCCCGCGAGCTGACCGTGGCTTCGGGCAGTTTCACGCTCGACGTGAGCCACCTGGCCGATGGCATGCACACCATCTACTGGACCGCCCGCGACGACCAGGGGCGCCTGTCGGCTCCCGTGGGCGCACACTTCTATCTCGACTCCAACGTGCCCGGCCAGATGACCCCGATGATTGCCCTCGACAATGCCGACGAGCCCACCAAGCTGACCTCGATGTCGGTGGCCGGCCGACAGACGCTCTCGCTCGACATGAGCACCCTGGCCGACGGCATGCACACCATACGCCTGGTGTTCACCAGCCGCAACGGCGTGGTGACGATGGCCACGGGACACTTCGACAAACAGCACATCGGCCCCAAAGGGGTGACTGACTATGCCTACTGGGTGAACAGCAACACCACCCGGGCCATTTCCGCGCACCTCGACAAACCCACGTTCCTCATTCACGACCAGTGGGCGCTACCTGAGGCCGACGACTTCAAAACCACCAGTTTCGGACTCGACTTCGAGACCGACGGCACGCCGGTGGCCATCAGCAGCAACCAGCTGGGCGTGATGGTGCGCAACGATGCCGGACGGGCCGACTTTGCGTTTGCCACCTTCGGCGACAGCCGCGTGAAGCGCACCGTCGACGTGATTCAGGACATCACCGGTGGCGGTGAGTTCCGGCACGCCGGACCCACGGGGGCGGCCATCTTATGGTACACCTTCACGGCCACCGCCGGCGACAGCGTGGCGCTGCAAACCGACCGCTCGTGCTCGATGAGGCTCTTCGACCCCAAGGGCCAGGAACTGCTCTACACCACTGGCACGGCATCGACCACGGCACGCGGACTCGTAGTCAACCGCGCCGGGACCTATTACGTGGCCCTGCACGATGCGACAAGCACCAGCACGGTGACGCTGAAGTTCCTGCAGCAGAGTGCTCCCGGACCGCGCGGCGACGCCGACGGCAACGGCGTGGTGGACATCGACGACATCAACATCATTATCAACATCATGGTGGGCAAGGCCAAGACCGACGACCACCCGAAGGCCGACGCCGACGGCAACGGCGTGGTCGACATCGACGACCTGAACATCGCCATCAATGTGATTGTCAGGAAAGACTGAGCCTTAACACATCGCCAAGGCAAGCAGCATCATCCAACCCGCCTTCCCGCAGCGGGCTGCGATGGTGCTCTGCTTGGGGATTCGTTCTGCCGCCGCCGGTGGCAGGCACGTGACATCGAAAAAAATTGGCGGAATCTGCCTGAAAAGGTGAGATTCCGCCAAAAGGTATATTGCTCGGATTAGGGTTAGCCCACTTGCACGCCGGGCTTCACGGGGCCGGTGGGGCCGATGACAACGAGGCGGCCGTCGGCGTCCTCGGCGCTGAGGATCATGCCCTGGCTCTCGATGCCCTTGAGCGTGCGCGGCGGCAGGTTGGCGATGAAGCACACCTGACGGCCGACCAGTTCCTCGGGCTGATACCACTTGGCAATGCCGCTCACAATGGTGCGCCCGCCCATGCCGTCGTCAATCTTGAACTGGAGCAGCTTGTCGGCCTTCTTCACCTTCGCGCACTCGAGCACGGTGCCAACGCGGATGTCGAGACGGGTGAAATCGTCGAAGGTGCAAGGCTCGGCCACGGGCTTGGGCTGGAAGTTGCCCAGGATGTTCTCCTGCTTGATGCGCTCGAGGCGCTGCATCTGGGCGTCGACGACGCTGTCGTCGATTTTCTCGAACAGCAGCACGGGCTGCCCGATGCGGCTGCCGGCGGCCAGGATGTCGGTGGCGCCCAGCTTGTCCCAGCGTGCCTCGGCCATGCCCAGCATGGCGCGCAGCTTTTCGGCGCTGAAGGGCAGGAACGGCTCGAAGGCGATGGCCAGGTTGGCCGAAATCTGCAGCGCGATGTTCATGATGGTCTCGACGCGCTTCATGTCGGTCTTGGCGAGCTTCCAGGGCTCGGTGTCGGCCAGGTATTTGTTGCCGATGCGCGCCAGGTTCATGGCGTCCTTGAGTGCCTCGCGGAAGTGGAAGGTCTCGATGTTCTGGCTCAAGGTGGCCTTCACGTCGTGGAACTCGGCCAGGGTCTGACGGTCGTAGTCGGTCAGCTCGCCGGCGGCGGGAATCACGCCGTCGAAGTATTTGTGGGTGAGCACCATGGCGCGGTTGACAAAGTTGCCCAGAATGGCCACCAGCTCGTTGTTGTTGCGGGCCTGGAAGTCGCGCCAGGTGAAGTCGTTGTCCTTGGTCTCGGGGGCGTTGGCGGTGAGCACGTAGCGCAGCACGTCCTGCTTGCCGGGGAACTGCTCCAGATATTCATGCAGCCACACGGCCCAGTTGCGGCTGGTGGAGATTTTGTCGCCTTCAAGGTTGAGAAACTCGTTGGCGGGCACGTTTTCGGGCAGCTGGTACGACCCCTCGGCCATGAGCATGGCGGGGAAGATGAGGCAGTGGAACACGATGTTGTCCTTGCCGATGAAGTGGATGATGCGTGTGTCGGGGTCTTTCCAGTATTTCTCCCACGAGTCGGGCAGCAGGTCCTTGGTGTTGCTGATGTATCCGATGGGAGCGTCGAACCAAACGTAGAGCACCTTTCCCTCGGCGCCTTCGATGGGCACGGGGATGCCCCAGTTCAGGTCGCGGGTCACGGCACGCGGCTGCAGGCCGCCGTCAAGCCACGACTTGCACTGGCCGTAGACGTTGGGCTTCCACTCCTTGTGCCCTTCGAGAATCCACTCGCGCAGCCGCGGTTCCCACTTGTCGAGCGGCATATACCAGTGCTTGGTTTCGCGCAGCACGGGCGTGTTGCCGGTGATGGTGCTGTGCGGGTTGATCAGGTCGGTGGCGTTCAGGTCGCGGCCGCATTGCTCGCACTGGTCGCCATAGGCGCGCTCGTTGCCGCAATGCGGGCAGGTGCCCATGATGTAGCGGTCGGCAAGCCACTGGTCGGCCTGCTCGTCGTAGAACTGCTGGCTGGTCTGCTCGATGAACTCGCCCTTGTCGTAGAGTTTCTTGAAAAACTCGCTAGCCGTCGCGCGGTGGGTGGCGCTGGTGGTGCGGCCGTAGATGTCGAACGAGATGCCCAGCCCGGCCATCGAGTCCTTGATGATGTTATGGTAGCGGTCGACGATGTCCTGCGGGGTCACGCCTTCCTTCATCGCCTTGATGGTGATGGGCACTCCATGCTCATCGCTGCCGCCAATCATCACCACGTCCTCGCCGCGCAGGCGCAGGTAGCGGGTGTAGATGTCGGCCGGCACATAGACGCCGGCCAGGTGGCCGATGTGCACCGGGCCGTTGGCATAAGGCAGCGCGGTGGTCACCAGCGTGCGTTTGTAGCTCTTCTTTTCCATATCTGTTTCTCCGTTTTTTTGATTTCAAGCTGCAAAGTTACAAATTAATGCACAATGCACAATGCACACCCGCCAATTTCTCCGACTCTTCTTCGTTTTGCGTGGGCGAAACCCTGCATCTGCGACCCTGCCACCCGTGTCAGCAAAGCTATAGCTATACACAGGTGGCAGGGACACGGGCACAGGGTCTCCTTTTGTGGCTGTTCGGCCGCCGCGAGGTCAGTCGTCCACGTGCATGAAGCTGCCGTTCTTGTCGAACTTGAGTTCCAGTCCGCTGGCAAGCTCGATTTCGTAGCCCATGGGCTTCCTTTCGATTTTGGTGATGGGCTGGCCCTGATAGTTGCTCTTCACGAAGCTGGCAATGGCTGCGGGCACCAGGGCTGCGGGCACGGCCTTGACGTGGCAGTCCACTTTCTCCCACTCGTTGGCGGGGTCGAAGTCGACTTCGGTGCCATCGTTGAGGGTGAGGTCGTAGTCGAGGCCTCCGAACTCCTGGTCGGCCTCAACGCGCACCACCGTAGCGCCGGGGAAGTGCTGCTGCACAAACTTGGTGATGGGCTCGGGCAGGGCCTGCGGCTGCACTTGCGTCGGCGCGCCCTGCTGGGCGGCAGCCTGCTGGGCGGTGCTGTCGGGCACGGCCGACACTTGTCCGGATGCGGGTTGCGGGGCTACGGGGGCCTGCGTGGGCTGCTGGCCGCCGCCATTGTTGCACGATGCCAGGGCCAGGGCACCAACCATTAAGAGATTGCTCAATTTCATTGTTGCGGTCTTTGTTATGACTTGTGTTATTTAGTTCATCTAGATTCCAGTGCCTTGCCGAGTGCCACATCGCTGTGAATCAGCGTGTAGCCCCTGCCGGCAGAATCTAAAATGCAAAGGTAGTTCAAACCTAGAAAAAATCACGAAAACCGCCACAGCATTTAACCCTCGTTAACACGCCGCCCCACTCTCGAGCAGGCCTCAGTCAGCGGAATCCTGCCGCGAAATGTTCAGACAATTAAGGACAACAGAGGACAATTAAAGACAATTC
>CAMVDK010000182.1 GCA_947166165.1 uncultured Porphyromonadaceae bacterium | reverse complement strand
CATCAATGCCACAAAAGTGCCTGGGCGCATGGTGCTGCGCGAGAACGGCCAGGTGCGCTACGACTCGGGCGACTACATCGAGGGTGCGAAGGGCATGACCGTGCGCATTCGCGGCAACACATCGGCTTATGCCGACAAGAAGCCCTACAAGCTCCACCTGGAGGACAAAAGCGACCTGCTGCAGCGCAACAACCCCAACTACCGCGAAAAGGACTGGCTGCTGCTCCGCGACGAGTATCTGGCGGCCATGCAGGGTTTCGAGGTGAACCGTCTGCTCGAGATGATGTGGACTCCCGGCTACAAATATGTGAATCTGGTGATGAACGGCGAGTACTTGGGCATGTACATGCTCGTGGAGTCGGTCAAGCGCAACTCGTCGTGCCGCATCCCCATTGCCAAAGACGGTTTCCTGGTGGAGTATGACTCCTACTGGTGGGTGGAGGACTACTACGTGCGCTCCAAGCTCGGCACCGGGCGCCACTATTCGTTTAAATATCCCGACGAATTGACCAGTGCCGACAAGACCTACATCTCCACCTTCCTGAAGAGCTACGAGGCCTCGGTGCTCGAAGGCGGCGACTATTCCGAATACCTCGATGTGGAGTCGCTGGCCAAGTGGTGCCTGGGCGAAGACATTGTCGGCACGAGCGACGCCGGCGGCGTGAACCTGTATTTCGTGCTCAACGACCGCTCGGGCAGCTCCCGGCTCACCGTGCCGCTGATGTGGGACTTCGACTCGTCGGAGAACAACCGCGACCGCTGGTCGCGCCCCCACAGCGTGCTGCTCAAGACCTTCTTCAGGAGCGACAACCGCGACTTCGTCGACGCCTACATCGCGGCGTGGGAGCGCTACAGCTACAACATCGACCTGAAGATGCTGGCCTTCTTCCAGAACTTCTACGACTCGCCGCAGGGCGAGGGCTACATGAACTCGATGGAACTTGAGAACCAGCGTTGGAACACCTTCCTCGAGGCGGCCATCATCATCAGCGACCGCGGCGTGTGGTTTCTCGACCGCAAGGAGTGGCTCGACAAGAATATCGCCAAGCTCAACCCTCGCGGCGACGTGAGCATCGACGGCACCGTCGACATCGACGACGTGAACACGTTGATCAACATGCTGGTGCGCAAGGCGCGTCCCAACCTCCGCGTGGGCGACTTGAACGGCGATGGGTCGATCGACGTCGACGACCTGAACGTCCTGCTCAACATTCTGGTACATAAAGAATCGTAGCCAACCGGCGTGCAGCATCATCATGGGGGCGAAGCGGTGGGCAAATCCGCTTTGCCCCCGTGCCGTTGCAGTGGAGTGGGGCAGTGGCGATGTGAATTGCGGCGTGAATTGGCGCCGATGGGTAGGGTTGTTAACAATTTTATTGTTTTTGCCTGCAATAGTTTGATTTTTTTTTTGTAATTTTGCCAAATCAAAAGCGGCTCGTGTGTGCCACGGTGTGCGGGTGGATGCGCAATGCGTTGTTTGATAATGTGTTGCAGTGCTTTCGGCTCGTGCGTCCGCGGCATGGCAGAGCGAGGCCGCCGCTATTGATGTTGTTGACAACAATATCATCTATATATAATGTAATATGGATTTATCAGTATTCGGTATTGAGAGCACGACGATGGCTGTGACGGCAGTGCTGACGGCGGTGACGCTGGTGGCAGGCGCGCTGGTAATAGCCTTTCTGGTGGGCCCTCGCAGCTACACCGAGAAGAAAGGCGAGCCGTATGAGTGCGGCATCCCCACGCGTGGCGATTCGATGGCCCAGTTCCATGTGGGCTATTATTTGTTTGCCATCCTGTTCCTGATGTTCGATGTGGAGACGGTGTTCCTCTTCCCGTGGGCCACGCTCTGCCGCGAGCTGGGCAGTGGAGCCCTGCCGGCTGTGGGCACTTTCCTGGTGATTCTCGTTTTAGGTCTGGCTTATGCCTGGAAGAAAGGAGCTTTGAGATGGAAGTGAAAAAGCCGAAAATCAAGAGCATGAAGTATGAGGACTTCAAGGACAATGGTTACATTGAAGACCTCGTGAACCAGCTGAACGCTTCGGGCGTCAACGTGGTGGTGGGCAAGGCCGACCAGCTGCTCAACTGGAGCCGCAGCAACTCGTTGTGGCCGTTCTGCTTTGGCACGAGCTGCTGTGCCATCGAGTTCATGTGTCTGGGCGCCGCGCGCTACGACATGGCGCGCTTCGGCGCCGAGGTGGCCCGCAACTCGCCCCGCCAGGCCGACTACATCATGTGCCAGGGCACCATCACCTACCGCATGGCCCCCGTGCTCAAGCGCCTGTATGAGCAGATGGCCGAGCCGAAGTATGTGATTGCCTGCGGCGCGTGCACCGTGAGTGGAGGCCCGTTCAAGAACAGCTACTGCGTGGTGAAGGGCGTGGACGAGATCATCCCGGTCGACGTCTACCTGCCCGGCTGCCCGCCCCGCCCCGAGGCGATGTTCTACGCCCTGATGCAGCTGCAGCGCAAAATCAAGGTGAGCCGATTCCTGGGCGGTGCCAACCGCAAAGAGAAGCTCCACTACAAGCCCGAGGACGACAAGTGACTCCCACTGAATAGATGTGAACCGAAAAACCGAAAGACTTGATATGGCTGACTTGAAAGAACAGATTGGCAAGCTGTGCGCCGCGGCGACGTTCGATGCCGAAGGCGAGTTCCTGCTTGTCGAGGTGCCCGACGCGCAGTGGCATGCGCTGGCAGTGGCGCTGAAAAGCGAGCTGCACTTCGACCAGCTCATTGCCCTGGTGGGCGTGGACTGGGGCGAAACCCTGGGCGTGATTTACTATATGACCAACACGGCCACGGGCGACATCATCCACGTGAAAGTGGTTGCCGCCGACCGCCAGCAGCCGCGCCTGCACAGCGTGAGCGACGTGTGGGCAGTGGCCAACTACCAGGAGCGCGAGGCTTACGACTTCTTCGGCATCGTGTTTGTGGGCCATCCCGACATGCGCCGGTTCTTCCTGCGCAACGACTGGGTGGGCCACCCGCTGCGCAAAGACTACGACGCCAGCCCCGAGAAGAACCCCATCAGGCTCGACGACGAGGTGCGTGAGGACTATACCTGCTCATGGGTAGAGGACGAGAACGGGCAAGTGGTCAAGCGAGTGGGCAAGGTGTTTGCCGACGACGAGTATGTCATCAACGTGGGCCCGCAGCACCCGTCCACTCACGGCGTGATGCGCTACCGCGTGTCGCTCGACGGCGAGATTGTGCGCAAGGTGGACGTGGTGAGCGGCTACATCCACCGCGGGATCGAGAAGATGTGCGAGAGCCTGACATGGCCGCAGACGCTGCTCTACACCGAGCGCATGGACTACATGGCCGCCCACATCAACCGCCACTGCCTGTGCCTGTGCATCGAGAAAGCGCTGGGTCTGGAAGTGCCGCGCCGCGCCGAGCTCATCCGCTTGATGATGGACGAGCTGATGCGCTTGTCGTCGCACCTGCTGAGCTATGGCTGCTTGACCATGGACCAGGGCGCCACGACGGCCTTCTTCTACGGCTTCCGCGACCGCGAGCTCATCTACGACATCTTCGACCGCACATGCGGCGCGCGCATGTCGATGAGCTACAGCACCATAGGCGGTGTGGTGGCCGACGTGCATCCCGACTTCGTGGCCGATGTGCGCCACGCCTGCGACGTGATTGAGAAGAACATGAAGGAGTATCACCAGCTGTTCACCGGCAACGTGATTGCCCGCAACCGCATGATAGGCGTGGGCATGCTCTCGAAGGAGCAGGCCATCGACTACTGCATCACCGGCCCGAGCGGACGCGCCAGCGGCGTGCACTGCGACGTGCGCAAGACGCACCCCTATTCGCTCTACGACGAGTTCGACTTCGACGAGGTGGTGCGCACCGAGGGCGACAGCATGGCCCGCTACATGGTGCGCATGGACGAGATGCTGCAGTCAATCAAGATTCTGCGTCAGGCGTGCGACAAGCTCGAGCAGGAAGGCCTGCAGGGCGAGTTCTGCGCCAAGGTGCCGAAGATGATCAAGCTGCCCGCCGGACACTGGTACCAGCAGGTGGAGGCCAGCCGTGGCGCGTTTGGCGTCTACATCGAGAGCGATGGCGACCCCAAGCCCTTCCAGAAGCCCTACCGCATGCACTTCCAGTCGCCGTGCTTCAACCTGATTGGAGTGGTGGACCTGACGTGCCGCGACAACATGATCGCCGACCTGATCACCATCACGGCGTCGATCGACTTCGTGATTCCCGACATCGACCGCTGACGCGCGGCGCGGGGGCGCGCACCGGTGTCCACTCGCGGCATGAGCGAGGCGCCCCGGTAGGCGAATCTTATAGAGAATGAATTATCCATTGTCAATTATCAATCAAAGAGATATGTTCGATTTATCGTCTGTGACAAGTTGGCTCGATGAGTGGCTGAACGGTGTGATGCCGTCGTGGCTGGCCACCACTACGGAGTGTGTGCTCGTGGCAGTGTTCTTGCTCCTGGCCTACTCGGTGCTGGCCATGATCTACATCATGTATGAGCGCTGGGTGTGCGGCTGGATTCAGTGCCGTCGCGGCCCGCTGCGCGTGGGTCCCGCCGGCTCGCTGCAGATTTTTGCCGACGTGTTCAAAATCCTGACCAAGGAAATCATCACGTTGTGGAGCACCGACAAGTTCTTGTTCTTCCTGGCTCCGTTCCTGGTGGTGACGGCCTCGGTGCTCACCTTTGCCTGCCTGCCGTGGGGCAAGGGCTTCCAGATCATCGACTTCAACATCGGCGTGTTCTTCATCATCGCGGTGTCGTCGATCGGTGTGCTGGGCATCCTGCTGGCCGGCTGGTCGAGCAACAGCAAGTACACCCTGATAGGCGCCATGCGCTCGGGAGCCCAGATGATCAGCTACGAGCTCTCGGTGGGCATCAGCATCCTCACGGTGGTGTGCCTGGCGGGCACAATGAGCATCACCGGGCTGGTGGAGGCGCAGAGCGACTGCTGGTTCCTCTTCAAGGGCCACCTGCCGGCGGTGATTGCCTTCATCATCTACATCATCGCCGCCAACGCCGAGAACAACCGTGGCCCGTTCGACCTTCCCGAGGCCGAGCATGAGCTCACGGCCGGCTACCACACCGAGTACTCGGGCATCCACTACGGCCTGTTCTATCTGGCCGAGTACCTGAACCTGTTTGTGGTGAGCGGCATCGCCTCGCTGCTGTTTCTGGGCGGCTGGATGCCCCTGCACATCCCCGGTCTGGACGGCTTCAACGCCGTGATGGACTTCATTCCCGGCACGCTGTGGTTCCTGGGCAAGGCGTTCTTCATGACGTTCATCTTCATGTGGATACGCTGGTCGTTCCCGCGCGTGCGCATCGACCAGATGCTGGCCCTGGAGTGGCGCTACCTGATGCCCATCGGACTGGTGAACCTGGTGGTGATGGCCATCGTGGTGACGCAGAACTGGTATTTCGGCGCCAATTAAGATAAAAGATAAAAGCAAAATCAACCAAATAGCAACCATAAAACGAAGAATCATATGGCAAACAACTCTGGCAAGATTACGCAAGTGATTGGTCCTGTTGTCGACATCGCTTTCGAAGGCGAGAACGTGAGCCGTCCGGCCATCTACACGGCGCTTCGCGTGAAGCGTCCCGATGGCTCGCCGCTCATCCTCGAGGTGGAGCAGCACATCGGTGAGAACACGGTGCGCTGCGTGGCCATGGACAGCACCGACGGCCTGAAGCGCGGCACGGAGGTGGAGAACCTCGGCCGGCCCATCTCGGTGCCCACCGGCGACCAGGTGAAAGGCCGCCTGCTGAACGTGATTGGTCAGCCCATCGACCACCTGAAGCCGCTGCAGGAAGGCGCCCGCCGCGCCATCCACCAGCCGGCACCCGCGTTCTCCGACCTCTCGATCACACAAGAAATCCTCTACACCGGCATCAAGGTCATCGACCTGATCGAGCCCTTCAGCAAGGGCGGCAAGATCGGCCTGTTCGGTGGCGCCGGTGTGGGTAAGACGGTGCTCATCATGGAGCTGATTCACAACATTGCCCACGGCCACAACGGCTTCTCGGTGTTCACCGGCGTGGGTGAGCGCACCCGCGAGGGCAACGACCTGCTGCGCGAGATGATTGAGAGCGGAGTTGTGAAATATGGCGAGAAATTTGCCAAGGGCATGGAGAACGGCGAGTGGAACCTCGACGACGTGGACATGGACGCCGTGGCGCAGTCGCAGGCCACACTCGTGTTCGGCCAGATGAACGAGCCGCCGGGCGCGCGTCTGCGCGTGGCGCTGTCGGGCCTGACGGTGGCCGAGCAGTTCCGCGACCAGGACGGCGGTGGCAAGGACATCCTGCTGTTCATGGACAACATCTTCCGCTTCACCCAGGCCGGTAGCGAGGTGTCGGCTCTGCTGGGCCGCATGCCGTCGGCCGTGGG
>CAMVDK010000181.1 GCA_947166165.1 uncultured Porphyromonadaceae bacterium | reverse complement strand
ACGCGGCACCTCGGAAGTGCAAAATCAAATTCGTTCCTCATTTGTTTTGCACTTCGCTCGGTTTGCAGTAATTTTGCAAGAATTTTCTTGACGACATTCATGGATTCGAAACAAATCATCATAAAAGGAGCCCGCGTCAACAATCTGAAGAACGTAGACGTGATGGTGCCCCGCAACAAGTTTGTGGTCATCACCGGCCTTTCGGGCTCAGGTAAATCGTCGCTGGCCTTCGACACGCTCTACGCCGAGGGGCAGCGCCGCTATGTGGAGAGCCTGTCGTCGTACGCCCGCCAGTTTCTTGGCCGGATGTCGAAACCGGAATGCGACTTCATCCGTGGTCTGCCTCCGGCGATTGCCATCGAGCAGAAGGTGAACACGCGCAATTCGCGCAGCACAGTGGGCACGTCAACCGAAATCTACGACTACCTGCGTCTGCTCTACTCGCGCGTGGGCAAGACCTACTCGCCGGTGTCGGGCAAGGTGGTGAAGAAGCACACGTCGGCCGACGTGATGCGCGCCATAGGCTCGCTGCCCGAAGGCACTCGCTACGCGCTGCTCACCGAGGTGATTGTGCCCGATGGGCGCACGCTGGCCGAGCAACTGTCGGTGCTGCATGGCGGCGGCTACTCGCGCCTGGAAGCCGACGGAAAGTTTGTGTCCATCGCCGATGTGATGGCCGGACTGGCGGCGAGCGGTGCGGACACGCCATCTGGCAGCTACCGCCTGCTCATCGACCGCATGATGGCCACCCACACGCGCGAGGAGGAGATGCGCATGCTCGACTCGCTCCAAACTGCCTTCCACGAGGGGCAGGGCGAGTGCATCGTGATGGTATGGAACGCCGATGGCACCCGCTCGGAACTTCGTTTTTCGAAACGCTTCGAGGCCGACGGCATCACCTTCGCCGAGCCGAGCGACCTGATGTTCAACTTCAACAACCCCATAGGCGCATGCCCGACGTGCGAGGGCTTTGGCCAGGTGGTGGGCATCGACGAGAACCTGGTGATTCCCGACAAGACGCTCTCGGTCTACGACGACGCGGTGATGTGCTGGCGGGGCCAGGTGATGAGCGAGGCCAAGCGCGAGTTCATCCACGTGGCCACGCGCCACGGTTTCCCCATCCACACACCGTACTACCGGCTCACGCAGGAGCAGAAAGACCTGCTCTGGCATGGCGACGGCGAGGGCTGGACGGGCATCGATGGCTTCTTTGAATGGATCAAGAGCAAGAGCTACAGCATCCAGTATCGCGTGATGCTTGCCCGCTACCGCGGCAAGACGCTCTGCCCCACCTGCCGCGGCTCGCGTCTGAAGCCCCAGGCGAGCTATGTGAAAGTGGGCGGAATGACGATAGGTCAACTCGTTCAGATGCCGGTGAGCGACCTCGCGCAGTGGTTCGGCTCGCTGACGCTCGAAGGCGAAGACGCCGTGGTGGCCCGCCGCCTGCTCACCGAAATCAACAACCGGCTGGGATTCCTGATGGACGTAGGCCTGGGCTACCTGACGCTCGACCGCCTGTCGTCGACGCTGTCGGGCGGCGAAAGCCAGCGCATCAACCTGGCCACGTCGCTGGGCAGCTCGCTGGTTGGCTCGCTCTATATCCTTGACGAGCCCAGCATCGGCCTGCACAGCCGCGACACCGGCCGGCTGGTCCAGGTGCTCAAACGGCTTCGCGACCTGGGCAACACCGTGGTGGTGGTGGAGCACGACGAGGAAATCATGCGCGCTGCCGACTACATCATCGACATCGGCCCCGAGGCCGGCCGCCATGGCGGCGAGGTGGTGTTTCAGGGCACGCTGGACGAGCTGCCCACAGCCACACGCAGTTACACGGCCAGATACCTCACTGGAGCCTTGAGCATCCCCGTGCCGACGCATCGGCGCAAATGGCGCGACTACATCGAGGTGGCCGGAGCCGCCGAAAACAACCTCAAAGGCATCGATGTGCGCTTCCCGCTGGGCGTGATGACGGTGGTGACCGGCGTGAGCGGCAGCGGCAAGAGCACGCTGGTGACCGACATCCTGTACCGCGCACTGGCTCGTCACCTCGACCAGACCGCCGAGCGTCCGGGCGCCCACTCGGCGCTGCGCGGCGACCTGAAGCGCATCGCCCACGTTGAGCTGGTCGACCAGAACCCCATCGGCAAAAGCACCCGCAGCAACCCGGCCACCTATCTGAAAGCGTTCGACGAAATCAGGCAGCTCTTCAGCGAGCAGCAGCTGGCCAAGCAGATGGGCTACGGACCGGGGTTCTTCTCGTTCAACTCGGTGGGCGGACGCTGCGAGGAGTGCAAGGGCGAAGGCACCATCACCATCGAGATGCAGTTCATGGCCGACATCACGCTGCCCTGCGAGGCCTGCCATGGCAAACGCTTCTCACGCAACGCCCTCGATGTGCAGTACAGGGGAAAAAACGTGTACGACATCCTCGACATGACCATCAACCAAGCCATCGAATTCTTTGGCGAACGGCAAGAGCCACCCACCCCGAAAGGCCTGGCGGCAGGTCTGCCGGAGAAGATAGTCCGCCGGCTCAAGCCTCTGCAAGACGTGGGGCTGGGCTACATCAAACTCGGCCAGAGCTCGTCGACGCTGTCGGGCGGCGAGAACCAACGCGTAAAGCTGGCCTACTTCCTTGCCAACGAGCGCCAGGAACCCACCATGTTCATCTTCGACGAGCCCACCACGGGACTTCACTTCCACGACATCAGCACCTTGATGCGGTCGTTCAACCAGCTCATCGACCGCGGCCACACCATCGTCATCATTGAGCACAACATGGACGTGATCAAATGCGCCGACCACATCATCGACCTCGGTCCCGATGGCGGTGCCGCGGGTGGCACGGTCGTGGCCGTGGGGACACCCGAACAGGTGGCGGCCGCCGATGCGAGTTTCACCGGTCGCTATCTGAAGGAGAAGTTATGAACGCACCCCACTAACCAGAGCGCACCTCCCACGAAATCGACGGGAGGTGCGCTCTGGCTGTGTTTTCCACAATCCGTTTAGCTGAGCTCAACGAATTCGCTCGCTGTCGTTGAGCAGCTTGCGGTCGTGCTTGACACCTTTTTTGGCAAGCATGGCAAACACCAGGGCCACGAAGGGCAGAGCGATGCTCCACTGCAGTGCGGCGATGCCATCCTTCTGCGACACAAACATGATGGCGATGCAGACAATCACAGCCACGATGAGCAAAATGAGGATGCTGCACAGGCGTTGCTGCGCCTTGAGGTCTTTGTATTTGAAGATGGTGATGAGAGCGAGCAAGGCCACCAGAGCGTCGAGCGTGAGGAGCAGCCACGACGGCTGCGTGACGTCGCAAGTGGGCAGCGCGCCCACGGCGAGGCTGTTGCCATCGACGTTGGCACCGAACACGGGCAGGAAAGCGAAGATGCTCATCAGCACTACCACCAGCAGCAGATAGAGCGATTGGATGCGTTGTATAACCATGATTGATTCTAATTCTTAATCGTGTATTGATTCATTAGGCAATCGCATTACGCATTGTGAATTGTGCATTATTTGTTGAGAATGATGTTGATCAGCAAGTTCATGTCGTCGATATCGACCACCCCGTCGCCGTTCAAGTCGGGGTTGCTCTCTTCGTTGAAGCTGTAGCCAAGGTCGTGGCCGAGGATGATGTTCATCAAGATGTTCACATCGTCGATATCGACATCAAAGTCGTCGTTCAGGTCGCCGACAACGACGTAGGCCGGTTCGTTGCAACGGGCTTTGATTTCGATGCCCACGCTGCCCACCAGGCCACCGCCAAGGATGAGCAGTTTGGCCTTGTGCTCGCCCACTGCTGTGGGGGTATAAGAAATTTCGAGCGGATAGCCCTCGTCGGTGCACACCTGATTGCGGTCGATGGTGTTGGTCGGCACCGAGAACATGGTGTAGTCGTAGCGGTAGAGCTGCACCTTCAGGTCGCTGGTCAGATTGAGACCTTTCACGTAGAGCGTGCGCACGGTGGTCTGCCCGAGGTGCACGTCGCCGAAGTCGAGCAGCGTGCCCTGGGTGGGGGTGATCAGCTGCGGGTCTTCGGTGGGTCCGGGGTCGGGATTCACGGTGCCGCCGTGGCTGCTGTCGTAGGCCTGTCCGGTACGGTTGCCCCAGATGTATTCAAAGAGCAGCGGGTCGTCGATAAAGGGGTTGCGGTTGTTCTGGCAGCGGAACACGGCATCGTTGCGGGCTATTTCCTTTTCGCTGACCGTGTCTTCACGGGCCCATTTCACAAGCACGTCGATACTCCAGGGGTTGAGCGTGAGCCAGTTCTCGTTGCCATTGTCCAGCTGGTTGCTCACCTGCCAGGTGGTCTTCCATTCATAGTCTTGATAGACCGTGGCCATATAGAAATAGGTGCGCGCAAAGTCGCCCTTATATTGGTCGTCGGGTTCGAACACCTTCGACGCGCCGCCGCCTTGCCCGGTCTTGGGCGTTCCCACCTTGGAGACGCCGTTGTCGAACGACGGTGTTCCGTACACCTCGCCGAGGGGGAAATTGCTCTTGCGGTTGTTGGCCGTGGCATCGCTGGGCATGAGGTGGTTGAGGTCGGTGTAGGCGTCGTAGCCTTGTTTTTCGGTGTAGCCTCCCCACCAACCCTTAGGGAAGGAATGCTCCTTGTTCATGCCGCTGACGGCATCGCCACGCGTGCCCCAGAAGTAGGTGTTGTTGCTGTACATGTCCCACACCTGCGCGGGATTGTCGGGCATGGGGTCGGTCTCGTAGAAGTAGTACCACAGGCTGCTGTAGCTGTGCACGGTGTGGGGCGCCGCCAGGGTTTGGATGGCGTCTTTGAGGTCTTTGTCGCTCTTGCCCTCGAGGCTCTTGTAGTAGCCGGCAGGGGGGCCGGCCAGCGCCGGCGTGGCGGCTATTGCGCTGGCCATCATGGCCACCGCTGCAATGGATAGATGATGAAGTTTCATGTGAGGCTATATTATAATGTTAATGTTCATCGCACGTAATTGGGCATTTCGTCGGGCAGCACGATGGAGATTTCGACAAGCCCGCCCACGGTGCCGTCGTCCTTCTTCCACGGCGACTGGTAGATGAGCTTGCGCACCCCCTTCTTGTTGATGGTATAACAGTTGGTGACGCCCTCGGTGAGCATCTTGCGGATGATGGCTTGCGAGCGCTCGTTGTGGCAGGGAATCATGCTCTTGCCCACCATCGAGCTGCCGTCGGCGCTGAAAGTGGAGCGCGAGCGCTCGTTCATATAAATCACCACACCGTCGGCATCACACACGGTGACGGCGCATTGCAAGGTTTCGGCCCAATCAAAATCCATATCGTATCGTTTTTATGTGAGAAAATGCAAAGTTACGCACTATTTTCGAAATGTGAAAGTAAAAGACCGAATAATCAACAAAAAGCGATTTTCCGTCCATCATTTCCGCCCATCATTCGTCCCCAGCCACGCCCGGTCAGGGGAGCGGCAATGCACATTAATCCCACCCAAAAACGGACGGCCGCCACCCTCCGCGCCGCTCTTGCGGGCATCACCGGTCGAAGACCTTCACCTTCCACGTGATGCCCACGGCAGCCAGGTGCTGGCGGTCGCGCATGATGGCCTCGGGGTTGGTGTTGGTGCCCCAGCTATAGCAGTAGTAGGCGTGCAGGCGGATGTCGAACTTGCGCACGGGATAGAATTCCACCCCGGCCCCCACGCGCGTTATCGCGGTACCGTCGCGCACGAGCAGGTCGGCGTCAGTGTGGCTGGAGTTGTGGTCGTAGGACGCATGGGCAAACACGTTGACGGCCCGGCAAGGGCGGCAGGCCATCTCGCCCATCACCGACCAGTCGCTCAGCAGGAACCTCTGGTGGCCCGCCGCGCGGTTCATCAGGTCGAACTCCACGCGCAGCTTCGGCCCCAGGTCGAAAGCGTTGCCCAGGGCGATGTAGTTGATGAACCGTCCCTGCGCCCATTCCACCATGTTGGCCGACCACAAAGGGCTCCAGACGCCGTGCCGGCCGGTCCACACAAGGTTGTAGGCATACAGGTCGGCACCCTTGTAGTAACCCTGGAAAGGGCTTTGGCAAAACTGGAAGGTGAGCGCGTCGGAGCCGCACTTGTGCATCACACTCGCGCCCCAGGCGTAGCACGGCACCTGGTTCCAGAATTCGGAGCAGAAGTAGAGGTCGATGGGGGCACGGTCGTACTCCCAACCGCCTATCGCCACCACCTGCTTGCCACCCGAAAGCGTCCAGCGCTCGTTGGGACTGTAGTCGATGAACAGCCAGTCGGTGGCATCGAAGAAGTTGGAGTCGAAATTGGTCTGGTTCAGCCGGTGGCGGAAGTCGTAGGCCCAATGCGGCGTGATGCGCCCCTTGACGCGCAGGTTGAGGAACTGGCCTTTGAATCCGCTGCTGTCGCGCACGGCCTTGCCATCAACGTAGTCGCGCTGGTAGTCGCCCCGCGCCTCGAGGTCGACACGCAC
>CAMVDK010000180.1 GCA_947166165.1 uncultured Porphyromonadaceae bacterium | reverse complement strand
GCCGGTCGATGGCCAGCCCCTCGAACAGGTCGCGGCGGCCCTGGAAGTAGTACTTCAGTGTGGACAACAGCAGCGACTTGCCGAACCGGCGCGGGCGGCTCAGGAAGACGTAGCGCTCATGATTCACGAGTTGGTGAATCAACGCGGTCTTGTCGACGTAGAGCATGCCACGGTTGCGGATGTTGGCAAAGTCCTGCTCGCCGATGGGATAGAGAAGAGGCTTGTTCATCGTTGGCGCTTAATTTCGATTGGCAAAGTTAGTGTTTTTTTGCGATACCTGCAAGCTGAAGGCCTCTTTCTGAAATCTTTTGCATAGTTGCACTATATAATAAGGTGCTTGCTTTGATGGCTCACGGCTTTTTGCACCGCTTGTTGCAAATAGCAACGAAGGAACCTGAAATTCGCGTTTTTTGATACTGTTTTTTGCTTTTCTGTTAAAAATTGCAGCCCCCCCTATTACTCGAGGTAGGTTTGTGTAAATATTATTAAAATATGGCATTTAGGCGCAAATATGCGTTGCATATTCATTGCGCAATTCTTACTTTTGCGATAATTTTTCGCATAGTATATCTATAGCGCATGGCTGCTCCTTGCTGGTGAATCTCGACGACTCAGATTGATGCAAGACGGTGTCATGCGCTTTCTTTACGTCCACCGAAAAAAAGTGTTGATGTCCCCTAAAAGATACGAAAAATATCAAAATTATTCTGCGCTAGCTACAGTTGGTAATAGAATTGTAGTAATTTTGCGCTGCCGTGGTTTTTCTGCGGCACTATTTTTTAGAAAAGCGTATTGCAATTCCTTGCTGGTGAATCTCGACAACTCACATGATGCATGAGGGATAGCGATAAGCCGTTCTTCTTTATGAATTGAAGCTTAGCAGAGCAGCCTGTTCTTGTTTTCAAGACGGGGATGCCGCATTGGCATTCACGAAGGTGTGCGTGTTAAGTATTGGTCATGAAGCGTGGGCGACTTGTCTATTCTTTGCATCCGGCAGTCGAGAGCCGACCAGCGGAATAGACAAAAGTTGGCTCACGCTTTTCATGTATTAATAGCAATTTATTTTCGAAAAATGTTGCCCCGAGCCGACTGCAACGCTATTGTGAGTTATGAAAAAGATGTTCGCATTAGCCCGGCTCATGGCAGTAGTTGTTGCCTTGAGTTCGGCCCTGCTGGCTCGCGCCGTGGTCTACCTTGACCCAGGCCCGTGCAACACAGGCGACGAAGTGTGGTATGCCTACACTTGGACCGAAGACGTGGTTGTGGCCGACGAGAACGGCAACACCACCACCATTCCCGGCTCCAGCACCTGGACGGGAAGCAGTGCAGTGAACGATGGCGTTTTCGAGTTTGATGTCGATGGCTCGACAGGCTACGACATCATTTTCGTGCGCATGAATCCCAACGGCGCCAACGTGCCCTCGTGGGAAGCCGCGTGGAACCAAACCGACGACCTGAGCCTGATGGTGGATGCCACCTACACGATTAGCGGCTGGCGCGACGGCACCAACAGGATGAACGGCAACTGGCAACTGCCGCCAGTGCCCGCCACCGACAAGACCGTGTGGCAGCAGACCGACCCCAACGGGGCTAACTTCTTGAGCCACCGCCGCGCACTCACCGGACGCCACTGCATGGTGAACAAACTGGTGAGCGTGGTGGAAGTGGGCAACTGGGTCCGCGACCTCGACAACATGACCGACGAGGACATCAGCAATGTGGCGGTGTTCCCCTCGGTGGCCTCGGTGGGTGTGGGCGCCAAACCCATCACCAGCATCCGCGACACCAAGAACCACTATGCCGCAGGCACCACCGCCGGCTTCTCGCTCGTGGCCAGCACGGGTGCCAGTGTGCTCAATCTGGCTGTGGCAAATGCCTGGGCCATCAACTTCTATCTCGAAGGCAAACTGATGGCCACCAAGGCCGTGAGCACCGGACAGAACGCGGGCGGCGTGGGACTGTCGCTCATCAAGATTCCGGGCTCCGACGAGGTGACGCTCGACGTTTCGGCCACGGCTCCTTGTGAATTCGACGAGATTTCGCTCATGCCCACCGGCCTCGCCGACGCCTCGGTGGTCACCAACACCCGTGTCAAGTACGCCTTTGTGGGCGACTATAAGAATTACACTATTACCCAGACCTCGATGCAGAACTATGCCACTGCACACGGCCGCACGGCTTTCACCCTCGACCAGGGCAAGAAGCAGATTTGGAGTTCGACGCGCAACGAGTTCAACACGATTCCCTTGAACTATGAGTTGGGCCACTGGGCTGGCAGCGACCTCATCAACGATGACCTCACCGATGGTGTGGCCTGGGGCGTGATTTCGATCGGCGCCAACCTGGACTGCCGTGTGGGCGCCGCCATCAACCCGCAGGATTCCGACCAGAGCATGCCCTTCAAGGCTGGGTCGACGGTAGGCTTCAAAGTGGGCACCGGCTCGCTGCTCAAATTGCCCGTGGGCACATGGGCAAAGGTTCGCCTCTTCAAGGGCGAGTGGAAGCAAGCCAGCCACAGTGCAGACTTTAAAAGTTATGACTACGAGTATGTGCAGACCGAGGTTCAGGAAGAGACCATCAACGCCAATGTGCTCTCGCTGAGCCTGGTGAGCGGTGGCGAGCAGTTCCCCACCATCACCGCCAAGGAAGACTTCTCGCACATCCAGATCACGTTCTACACCGTGCTGTCGGTCGACCTGGGTGGCATGAAGGGCTTCTACGCCATCGTGAGCGACCCCGCCGACAGCAACCACCAGTGCAACCTGATGCCCACCGCCAACACGAGCATCTGCGACAGCGAGACCAGCCGCCAGCTGACCGTGGAGGGCACCGATGCTAATGGCGACCCCATCGCCGTGACGTGGAGCATCGAGCAGCAGCCCAGCGGAGCCAACGCCAGCGTCGACGCCAACGGCCTGCTCACCGGCATGACCGCAGAGGGCGAGTATGTGGTGAAAGCCACCGCCGCCGACGGCTGCGCCGACTATGTGACCATCACGCGCGGACTCTTTGCCAGCACCGCAACGTGCGACAATCCCATCGTCAACGCCGATGCCAGCAACCCGGCATTTGTCCTCAGCGAAACGGTGAACGACGGTGGTGCGCTCATCAACATCAACGGCAACTTGGCCGATCCCGAGAACGTGCTCAATCCCACTCTCGACGACTACGCCATCTTCCAAAGCGCGCTCAACGCAACGGTGGTGGAGAACCTGCCCATCGTGGGCGTGAGGAAGACCGATGGTCTGATCAGCGACGGCAGCCAGGCGCACCGCATCGGATTTGTGGTGGAGGCGCAGTCCACGGGCCTGGGAGCCGACGTGATCGACCTGTTCAACATCCGCACCTATCAGAACGGAGTCCAGACCGAGAGCAAAGTCATCAAGGAGAGCAATGCCGTGAAAGTGAAGCTCATCGGCTCCAACCGCACGCAGAAGTTGCGC
Source organism: uncultured Porphyromonadaceae bacterium (assembly GCA_947166165.1). Classification (GTDB taxonomy): domain Bacteria; phylum Bacteroidota; class Bacteroidia; order Bacteroidales; family Muribaculaceae; genus Sodaliphilus. The sequence continues at coordinate 2,995 of CAMVDK010000180.1, read as the reverse complement.
TTTGCCGTCGACATCCCCGCCGGTGTGTCGTTCGATGAGTTTGTGCTGTGGAAGAGCGGCGTGCTCGACCTGTCAATCGACCGCTTCAAGATTTACTATGCCTTCGACGAGGCCATTGCCGACGAGGACGAGCCCACCGAGTGCTTCGACCCCATCGGCTGCTCGGCCACCGTGGTCTCGGACCTGACCAACGCCCGCATCGACGGCGACCACGTGCAGTTTGCCGGCGGCGTGAATGCGGCCAATGTGGTCGACAATCTGACCTTCCTGGTCGACGACGACATCAACACCGGCGTGAGCATCAGCAACACGGTGTCGCTGGGCGACGGCCTGGTGCTGGCCGTTGACCTTGGCCACGTCTACACCCCCGGACACCAAGTGGGCATCATCATGGACAGCCGCACCTACCTTGCCGGTGTGAACGCTGGCAGCTGGGTGACGGTGAAGACGTTCCTCAACGGTGTGGAGCAGGAGCGCCAGAGCGATTGGAGCGTGCTGGGTGTGAACGCCATCGGATATGGCGACAAGAGTTACATCTTCATGAATCCCACCAAGGATTACGACGCCATCACCATCACCATCGCCAACATTGCCAACCTGCTCGACTTCGATTCGAAATACTACGGCATCTTCGTGCGCAGCGACTACGACCAGGACGGCACCCCCGACTGCCAGGACGACGACTCGTGCGCCGAGGAGTACACCCTCGACGAGGAGGCCACCTCGCTGCAGAAGGGCCGCGACATCATCATGGGCAACCTGGCCCTGCACCGCTCGTTCGACCTGCGAGAGTGGAACGTGATTGTACTGCCGGTGAGCCTGACGTGGCAGCAGCTGCGCAACGCCTTCGGCAACCAGGTGCAACTCGGCCGCCCCGCAGGCATCAACACCAGCAGCCAGAACTCCACCTACCTCTACTACCTCCCGGTGGAAGACGAGGGCGGTGAGTATGCCATCGAAGCCGGACAGTACTACATCATCATGCCCTACCGCGATGCTGATGTGCCTGCCGGAAGCACCTACACCAGCCTCGACGGCAACACGCTCAACGGCCCGGTGTACTTCATCCCCGGCGTGAGTTACTACCAGATGTACGACGGAGGCCATGTCGACGCCATGGACGTCACTCCGCCCAATGCACCCCAAGGCATGCGCCGCGCAGGCGACACCAACGAGAACAAGGTGGTGCTGCACGGCTCCAACGTCTGCCTCGACGGCGTGGTCAACAGCGCTGTGCCGGCCAACGCCGACAACTACCTCTTTGACTTCGGCCTCAGCCTGACGAAGGTCGAAGACGCCGATCAAGCGATGCTGGGATTCCGGTTCTATGCCGAGAACAAGACCGACAAGGAACTCACCATCAACGACGACGACATCTATACCGCTGTGCACGACCTGCGCGTCACTCGCCAGGCACGGCCGGGCATCTACACCATCGATGGCCGCAAACTGAGCAATGGCAGCGACACCTCGATCCTTCAAGCCGGAACGTATATCGTAGACGGAAAAATCGTCATTATAAAATAAGCAATATTACTAAAGCTTTTTTGTGTGAGGGCAGCCTGTTCGCGATGAATCGGCTGCCCCGTTTTTTTGTATCGGCGACAGAAATGAGGGTAATATGGTGCTTCGAATGCCGTGTTTGTCCTACGTCTATCGACGTAGGTTAGCGAATGGTCGCGCTCACCCCACATACGTCGCTGTGCTACAAAGCACAGCGACTTAATGTGGGGCTAAAGAAATTATCCTTCTTCGAAGGACACCACGTCGGCTGCATGACATGCGAAGCGTGGCCGATTGCGTCAAACCCGCCGACGGTAGTGAGGGTATGTTATAATATGGTGTTATGGAAATTTGGCCGCCTTACGGCGGGAAATCTTTCAAATCCATGCCAAATCTTTCAATATAATTTAAATTTTACCCTTGTTAGATTTGAAAAAGATTTGAGAGATTTCCACGCGAAGCGTGCATACCGTTTTTGACACACCCCCGGTGACCGCGTCAAATAGGGCTACCGCTGCGCAGCAACTCGGTTATTAAAATGCTACCCTCTGGGCAATTCTGCATTCGTTACACAATTTTGACACACCTTCCAGCAGTTGCAGCAACAGCACCCACTTCAAATTTTCGACGAATTTTTGGAGTACTACTTCAGATTTTCGACGAATTTTTGAAGTACTACTTCAGATTTTCTTCATTTTTGTTGTGCATTTTGGCCGGTGAAGTTTTTCTTGGAGCGGCTTTGGGCGGGGAAAATTATTGCTTGAGCGCCACATCGGCTGCCGTTTTCGCCCGCCTTTTTGCATTGGCGGTTGTTTTTTTATGCGATTATGCAATGCGTGATCGAATTTTTTACGCACTTATATTGTGAGATTCAACAATAATGCCTATATTTGCCCATTAAACAAAATTAGCATCCATTATTCTGCTACAGATTGCAATATGAATGCCACCAATCAAATAGCACCACAAGAGCCGCTGCGGGGCCGCCATTGGTGGAGCCGCGTGTGGTGGTTCTATGTAGACGGCTTCAGGGCGATGACCGTGGGGCGCACGCTGTGGCTCATCATCGCCATCAAGGTGGTGGTGTTCTTTGTGATCATCCGCTGGATTTTCTTTCCTGACTTTCTGGCCGGAAAAGCCGACACCGAAGAGGGTAAGGCCGACTACGTGAGGCGCGAACTCGTGAGGCGAGATGCTCCGGCGAATCCCGAACCCGCCGAGAATCCAGACAACGACCGAGAACTGAATGAAACCAACAACCATTAACCGATAACAGAACCCGTCATGACACCCGAATTAACGCAAGTAGTCGACTGGTCGCGGGCGCAATTCGCCCTGACGGCCATCTATCACTGGCTCTTCGTGCCGCTCACGTTGGGCCTGGGCGTGATTATCGCCATCATGGAAACCATTTACTACCGCATCCGTGAGGAGAAATGGATCAACACCCCCTTTCCCTGGATGACGCTCTTCGGCGTGAATTTCGCCATAG
>CAMVDK010000179.1 GCA_947166165.1 uncultured Porphyromonadaceae bacterium | reverse complement strand
TTACAAATCTTCTCAAAATCTAACAAAAGTATTAATTTAAATCTTGAAAGATTTGAATTGATTTGACAGATTTCCGCCCTAAGGGCGCTAAAACTGCGCGCTTCGCTTGCAAGAACTCGTTCTTGGTTTGCAGAGCGAGAGCAGACAGCCGCCTAACGGCGGGAAATCTTACAAATCTTCTCAAAATCTAACAAAAGTATTAATTTAAATCTTGAAAGATTTGAATTGATTTGACAGATTTCCGCCCTAAGGGCGCTAAAACTGCGCGCTTCGCTTGCAAGAACTCGTTCTTGGTTTGCAGAGCGAGAGCAGACAGCCGCCTAACGGCGGGAAATCTTACAAATCTTCTCAAAATCTAACAAAAGTATTAATTTAAATCTTGAAAGATTTGAATTGATTTGACAGATTTCATCCCTAAGGACGCTAAAACTGCGCGCTTCGCTTGCCCTTCGGGCTCCCTGTCGGTCGTGAGCACTTCGTGGTTCCCGCCGATAGGCGGCACTGCTTCCGAAACACTATAATTATGACATACCCTCGAAGGCGACCCCTTATGGAGGCTGGCAAATCATCATTGATGGTGGCGGCGAGATTGGCGAGCTATACTTCCTCAAGGACCTACTTGTCAAGGGAGTCACAGCAGGCGACATGCTTGTGGCTGGCACCTTCCCCCCCGTGGAACGAGTGTCCTCGCTCGGCCACTCGTTTCACGGGGGCATTACTCAGAGGACACCCTTCGGGTGTTCACCGGCGACTTAGACACAGTTTTCTGCGAGTGCGCTTGAAAAAGCCGAAAATTTCTCATTTTCCGGCCCGAAAAGTTGCACATTTGCCAACGAATGCCTAAATTTGCACCCGATTGGCACCGGGTGCGCGCGCCCACCGCCTCTCCACACATCGCGGAACCAGAAACAGCGTCGCTGCTTCGCTGTCGAACGAAGGCCTCCGAAACGTAGGAAATTTCTTGAGACCATCGGGTTGTACCCTTAGCGACAGACGAGCCGACGATGCCCGCTATATATCACCATCATGAATATAGCGTGGACATCTCGGCTTATCTCGGTACAACCGGCATCCTACGGCCTCGGAGGCGAGATAAGCACCCATAAGGAGATGCGCCACGCTACTTTCTTTTTCCCTTTGTGACACACCAATAACGCTACACCACCCGCAAATTATTGCCCGTGAACCCAGATGAACCAACGCCACCCATCGCCAAAACGAAAGAACGGCGTAAATTTGCAACCAAAAATAATAAAGAACAAGAACATGCCCCGATTCCTGATCACCGTCAAGCGGATGAAAGCCGACAACGGCATCCGCATCGAGCCCGGCATGAGCGCCGAGGTCGTCACCCAGTCGATGTCCAACCCGCTGCTCAGCAACGGCGGCCAACCCGTGGCCGACGCCTTCATGCGCATCTACGGCATCGACCTCCGCCGCGCCGGAGCACTCAACAACAACTACCTAAATGTGGAACGAATTGGATGAAATATCATCTAAATAACAATAGCAATCTAGTAAGATAATTGTAAAATTTTACGAACATCTAAAAAGATCACACAAACAACTATGGACAGTGATAAAACGCTTCTGAAAACTGCAATTAAATTGGTCCAACTCATGGACAAGGCTGCAGACGAAACATTACCCTCTGAAATTGCTGGAGTTGTAAAACTACACAGCAAACTAGCAGTAGGCTCAGCATGGATTCCTATCCCTGGCGCAGACATGGCAGCTGGTGCCGCCAATATTTGGGGAATGTATGCCCGTGTTAACAGCAAGTTGGGTCTCCCGTTTGGCGAAAATGTGATGAAATCGATTGGTTCGGGTGTTGCCACCAATCTTGCAAGCTATTTAGCTCTAAGTGGTGTAGCCAGTGCCTTGAAATTCATTCCTGGATTAGGTTCAGTGGGAGGTGCGATACTGATGTCAGCTTCACTTTATGGTGTTACATTGGCATCGGGTTGGGTCTATCTACAGGCTCTCTGCACATTGGCTGAGAGGAATGGAACATCATTCAGTGTTTCAGACATCAGCACTGCCGTCAACAGCATCTTGCGAGATAAGTCCACCATTCAAAACTTCATCAATGCTGCTAAAAAAGCATATAAAGAATAATCATCAGAATCGTTCAACTATAAACACAAAGTATTATGTTAGATCATTTAATCAAACATGCCATTGTTCATGGTGTAAAGTGGATTGCCGAACAAATTGAAGAGAGCAACAAATCATCCAATAAAAATGGCAAAAAATCGAAATAACAGCAATATAATCTCGCATTTCGATTCAAATACGACCTATCATGTTTGAAGGACAAATTGCGGCAAAGTTTGCCAACAAGTTTTTTGAGAAAGACGTCTTCAAAGTGGTTAAGAGCCACGCTCTTTGGGGATCGCTTATCATGGCCATTCCCGACTTTGGATTCGGCGTTGTTTTGTTCTGCATCGTGTTGTGGCATATGTATTCTGCTATTTGCGACAAAGTGGGCATTTCTTTTTCCGACCATTTCTGGCAATTGGTTGGAGTTGGCGTGATCATCAACATTGCTGTGGCTTTCATAATTGACTTTGCATTGACAACATTATTCTTTTTAGAGCCATTTGTTATGTATATGCAATTCTATTTTTCAGGAAAAGCATTCGTTGAAAGCGTAAAAAAACTTTAGCAGTTTAAGATACTTTAAATTATTTACATCATTAAAATCTTTCTATTATGGCAAAAAGATGTCCAAAGTGTGGTTCAACTAGTATTGACACAACGAGAATTTTTACAAACAAAAACAGTGGCCCCCACAAGGCGCATGGCGCATGGGGTGGTGCCGCAGCAGGATTTGCTTTAGGAGGACCAATTGGTGCTGCTATTGGCGCTGGCCTAGGAGCTTTACTAGGTTCTGCTGGAGAAGAACCTGAATACCGGTGCAATAATTGTGGACACACATGGTAGCAAACCATGCAGACGTAAAAGTTTGGTCCAGCTGAATGCCCTGGCGGGTTTACACTTGAAGCGGCTTGTGTACTCGCCAGGGCAGTTCGGCTCGATGAAGCACTTTAAGAAAGAGTATATCATAAATATGTGCAAGCATCAAACAACTATTCTAGTGACGGGTTCAGAATAACGTAACACCCATTGGCTAAATTTATCAATAAATAGATAATTATAAATAAGTTACATCTATTTCAAATATTAAAAACCATAAGGAAACTATTGACCTATTGTCCCAAAATCAGTGCTTGAAAAGGTCAAGCGGGTCGAAGACCCGATTTTGTGTTAAAGACCATGCAAGAGGGTAGACAGACCCTCGCCGCTTGGTCCACAAACGACAACTGTGGCAGTGCGTCGAAGACGAACTTTGTGAGCGGGGACAACAGACTGATAATTGACAAACATATTCTTTAAAATGATAGGTAAAGGGGACGTTGCCAATGTAGCTACCAAAATTGGCAGATTGGTAAATGGAGGTGTCGTTGGATATTACGTCGGTGGAAAAACATCTGAAGTAATGAGTTCGACCCTTCCTGAACAAATTATTAAGGTAGTAGAATTTCATAAGAAGTTACAACTTGGAGCAAGTCTTGCTCAAAGTATTTTTCCTGGAGCTGGTGTTGCCGCAATGGCTGCCGCTGTTGCTTCAATATGGAAAATGTATTATGACATAAATCAGATTCTTGGCATTACGATCAGTGAAAATGTCGGAAAGAGTCTAACCTCAGCAGTTGTCACAAACCTAGCTTCTTTTAGTGCAAAAGGAGTTGCTACAACCGTAAGTGAAGGAGCTAAATTAATTCCATTTGTTGGATGGGTAGCCAGTGCGGCCATTACTGCCGCCTCAACTACAGCCATCATTTATGGATCTGCTTATCTGTACCTCAATGCTCTTACAAAAATGTACGAAGTAGAAGGACAGTTTGATTTGGATTATCTGACCCAAACCTTGAGCGACACCTCTAACGGCTCTAAACACTCAGGCAAGACAGCTAACCGCCCATATCACACATCTGGCAACAGCAACTTCACGAGTGACAACCAAAGGGAACTTGAACGCATCCGAAGGTTATCTGGCACTACCCAAACCACGAGATACAAAACTAGCCGCACTTATCACACATCAAACAACAGCAACTACTCTAGTGACAACCAGAGAGAACTTGAACGTATCCGAAAGCTATCAAAGCGCTAATGTGTTGTTCTTGATTTGGTCACTGTACCGTTTTGTATAGGCCACTATATACTTGCTGTCTCCTCTTCATGAAGTTCGTCTTCGACGCACTTCTACTGCTCTCAAAGTGGACCAAGCTGCGTACATCTTCGACGCACTTGCATGGCCTTTAACACAAAATCGCGTCTTCGACCCGCTTGACCTTTTCAAGGTCTGCTTTGGGGATAACAGGTCAACTATTGCCTTTGTATGTGAAGTGTTCGCTCATCTAGAGTGTGACTTCTGATGAGCCCACAGATTTCAGTTTTTGATTCATTCAATGCAGTCAACGACTATCGATTTTGGACTGAATGCCCGGCGGGTTTATGCGGCTTTGAAGCGGCTTGCGTACTCGCCGGGGCGGTTCACGGCGGTAGAGTGCGACGACGACGGGTTTGCCATCGCGGCTCGGCGGGGGTGGTTGCTGTCGCCGCTGAGCGAGCGGGTGCGGTTGCGGGTGGTGGCCACGAGCACGCAGTCGTGCCGCGTGACCATCGAGTCGAGCTCGCGCTCGGTGCTGAACGTGCTGAACGTGGGCGCGAACATGCGCAACGTGACGGAACTGGGCGACTGGCTGCGGAACCAGGTCTACCGCCTGTGCAGCGATGAGGAGATCCGTGTGACGCAACCCGAGATTCGCCTGAAGGATTCCGAAATTAGAATGAAAAAATGAGGCCACTTTGCATCCTTGCCCGGCCAGGAGGCCTGGCCGGGTGGGGATGCCATCGGCTCGCGGCGCGGCAGTGCTCCGATTGGAGCACTGGGTGCTCGTGTGGCCGATGCTGCGCGCATTCTTCGTTCGGCTGGGTGGTGCGGGGCGTAACTGCCGTGGCTGGCTGATACCATATTGACACACACGATTGCTGGCATTCTGCTTACCGAGTCTGGTAATTTTGCGGTGTTACACGTCATTTAACATTCACTTTTGCGTCCGATTGGGATATTGTTTGTAATTTTGCTCCCTCAAAGAATCATGACCTAATTTCAATATATTAACGCTCATCATGAACGACATTTCCGAAATTCTGCGTGCGTTGCTCGACAAATACAGCAACACCGGCAGACTGGACGACGAGTTCCAGCAAATGCTGGCCGATGACGAAGGGCTGCAAAATGACTACGCCGAGTGGTGCGAAGCGCGGGGCTACAGCAAGGCCACGGGCTATCGCGATTTTATCGACGAAATCATGGACTCGCAGGAGTCGGTCTGGGACCACTACCACGAGTTCGGCAACGATATTTGACTGGCGCAAATGCACAATGTGCGACAACATCGAAAGTGAAAGACATAAGAACATAAGTTTTTGGTAATAAGAACATAAGCAATGTTATTCCTTGATAGTGTGGATAAATTCTTTTGTTCTTTAGTCAACTCAAGTCGAAGGCTTTTGTTCGTTTGTCTTTAATTCCGTCTTCAGCAATGCTTGGTGCAAGGCTGCGGGCTCGCGTTTTTTATCACTTACATCTTGAATAATTTGAAGCAATGAATCGATTTCGGGCTGAATGGGAACAGCAGAGCGGCGTGCTGATGGCATGGCCGCACGGGGACACCGACTGGGCGCCGATGCTCGGCCGTGTGCAGGCGTGCTACGCCGACATTGCGCGGGCCATCATGGCCGACGAGCACTTGATGGTGGTCACCCCCGACCCCGACGCGCCGCGCCGGCTGCTGGCCGACGCTGATCCGCGCCGACTCACCATTGCCTGCCTGCCCACCAACGACACGTGGACGCGCGACTACGGCCCGCTGGCTGTGGATGCCGACGACGGCTCCACACGGCTGCTCGACTTCACCTTCAATGCCTGGGGCATGAAGTTTGCCGCCGACCGCGACAACCTGGTCACCGAGCGGCTGCACCGCCTGGGAGCGCTGCCATGCCCGCTGGACAATCACCGCGACATGGTGCTCGAGGGCGGCTCGGTGGAGACCGACGGCCGCGGCACCGTCATGACCACCGCTGCATGTCTGCTGGCACCAAACCGCAATGACGCTTGGAATCGCGAGCGCATCGAGCGCGAACTGTGCCAGAGGCTGGGCGCGCGGCAGGTGCTGTGGGTGGAGCACGGCCATGTGGCTGGCGACGACACCGACGGCCACATCGACACGCTGGCGCGCTTCCTGCCAGAAGGGGTGATTGTGGCCATCGCCGCCGAGCCGGGCAGCGCCGAGCACGACGACATCGAGGCCATGGCGAGGCAGCTGGCCGCGCTGCGCGACGCCGACGGCCGCCCCTACCGCGTGGTGAGGCTTCCGGCCGCCCCCACGCTGCTCGACGCCGACGACCAGCGACTGCCGGCCACCTATGCC
>CAMVDK010000178.1 GCA_947166165.1 uncultured Porphyromonadaceae bacterium | reverse complement strand
GAGTTCGGCCACGGCCTGCACAGCCTGCTGTCGAGGTGCAAATACGTGAGCACCAGCGGTACGAACGTGTATCGCGACTTTGTGGAGCTGCCCTCGCAGCTCAACGAGAACTTCCTGCGGCAGCGCGAGTTTCTCGACAGCTTCGCCCGGCACTGGCAGACCGGCGAGCCCATTCCGCAGGAGCTCATCGACCGTCTGCAGGCCGCCGAGCAGTATGGCGCTGGCTACGCCTGCCTTCGTCAGCTCAGCTTCGGCCTGCTCGACATGGCATGGCACAGCATCACCGCGCCCTACGAGGGGCCGGTGGCCGACTTCGAGCGCCAGGCCATGGCTTCGGTGCAGGCCTTCGCACCTGTCGACGGCTGCATGATGTCGACGCAGTTCACCCACATCTTCGCTGGCGGATACGCTGCCGGCTACTACGGCTACAAGTGGGCCGAAGTGCTCGACGCCGATGCCTTCGAACGCTTCGAGCAGGAGGGCGTGTTCAGCGAGCAGGTGGCCAGCGATTTTCGTGATTGCATCCTCTCGCGAGGCTCGAGCGACGAGCCCATGGCGCTCTACCGCCGCTTCCGTGGCCGCGAGCCCCGCATCGACGCCCTCCTCCGCCGCGACGGCATCCCCACGCCCACTCAAGACCAGCGTTGAGGGATACGCACGAAAAGATATAACAAGTTTGGCAAATCGAACGATGATTTGTCAAACTTGTTATCATTTCCGTTCTTTAAAACTCAGCGAAATTCAATCAAAAATCGCCATTTTCGCTGATTTTTAAGGCCTTTTTTCTTGCGTTTTCAGATATTATCACTACCTTTGTGGCGGCATTAACATCTTGATTATATGAGGTATTCAAGCATCATAGGGCGAAAGTGCGAAATTGAGACTCTTGAGCGAATTTTCAAGTCAAAAAAATCGGAATTTGTTGCCATTTATGGACGGCGGCGAATCGGCAAGTCTTATCTAGTCAACGAGGTGTTCGGAAAGAAAATCGCGTTCAAGGTGGTCGGGACCTACATGAGAGAAGGCGACAAGAACTATGAGACATACAGGCGGCTGCAACTCGACCATTTTCACGATTCGCTGTGCTTGGCCGGGTTTGACCGGTCGGAGGCGAAGGCCACTTGCTGGCGCGAGGCATTCCTGCAGTTGCGCAAACTCCTTGAGGGTTTAAAGAGCCGCCGCAAGGTGGTCTTTATTGATGAGCTCCCATGGCTGGCCGGGCCGCAGTCGTCCGAAATGATTGCTGAGTTGGGCTATTTTTGGAATTCATGGGCCGACAGCCAGCACAACATCGTTCTTGTCGTTTGCGGATCTGCGACATCGTGGATGCTCGACAATGTGATCCATGACTATGGCGGACTTCACGGGCGCTTGACCGAAACCATCAAGCTCGCACCGTTCACGCTTGCTGAATGCGAGATGTATTACAAGAAGAACGGCTTCAGGCTCTCGCGATATGAGATGTGTGTGAGTTATATGGCTCTCGGCGGCATTCCTTACTACCTCGACAAATTGCGCAACCACCTCACATTGACGGAGAACCTCGACAACATCTTCTTTGCCGACGAACTCATCCATCAGGAGTTCCGCGATGTGTACGCTGGATTGTACGCAAGCAAGGAGCGCTATGTTGATATCGTCAAAGCTCTTGGCACACAATTCTATGGCATGACGCAGACCGAAATCAGCAATGCGATAGGAATGAAAAGCGGTGGCTCATTGAGCAACTTGCTCGACAACCTGCGTGAATCTGGAATCATCAGGGAATACCCGCGTTACGGCAAGCAGCGCGTCGAAACAGTGTACCAACTCATCGACTTCTTCTCGTTGTTCTACCTCCGTTTTGCCAGTTCCAAGCAGACGAAGAAGGGCATGTGGAACACCATACACCGCACGCCGACATTCTACACCTGGGCTGGTGGCACATTCGAGTTGCTGTGCATCGTACATCTGCAGCAACTGAAAAATGCGCTCCACCTGGCATCGATTGAACGCAGTTACTGCTGGGCCGGAAAGAATGCCGAAGGGCGTGGTGCACAGATCGACTTGGTGATGGAGAGCCGAGCAGCACAGACCGACTATCTCTGCGAGATGAAATTCACTGAGGGGAAATACGGAATCACTGCTACCAACGAAAGCGTCATGCTCAACAAGATTGGCGCTTTCGCTCACAGCAAGATGCACCGCAAGACCCACAGCATACAACTCGTGTTGGTGACCACCATGGGGCTTGCCCGGGGCGAACACTCCGGAATCATTAATCAAGTGATATCCATCGAAGACCTTTTCAAGTCATGAGCCGTGCCTAAGCGAAGGTGGGCTTCACAACTAGAGCGTGTGTGTGAAGCCCTCCTTTGGGGATTGTCGAGGCGTGGTGCCCTTCTTTTAGACTATAAGAACATAAGGGCTGTATTTGACTGCGGGTTCTTTTAGACTATAAGAACATAAGGGCTATATTTGACTGCGGATTGCAGCGGGGGCATCAGTGGGCCGTGAGCACGATGTGGTTCTCCTCGGCCATGCGGCGGATGTTGAGCAGGGCGTAGCGCATGCGTCCCAGGGCGGTGTTGATGCTCACCTTGGTGGCCTCGGCGATTTCCTTGAAGCTCATGTCGCGGTAGTAGCGCATCACGAGCACCTGCCGCTGGTTGTCGGGCAGGGCGCGTATGAGGCGGTGCACGTCGGCCTTGATTTGATTGTCGATGATGATGTCCTCGATGGTGGCCTCGCTGAACTGCTTGCGGTTGAGCAGCGACACCTCGCCGGCGTCGGTGCTCTGCAGATTCTCGTTCTTCACGTGGCGGTAGTGGTCGATGATGCAGTTGTGGGCAATGCGGTAGATCCATTGCGAGAACCGGCCGAATGAGGTGTAGCGCCCCTGGGCCACGGTGGTGATCACCTTGATGAAGGTCTCTTGAAACAGGTCGTCGGCCAGGTCTTGATCCTTGACGATGCGAAGAATATAAGCAAAGATACGGTCCTTGTAGCGATCCACAATCACATCGAAGGCCCCATGCTCACCATCTAGATAAAGCGAGACGAGCTGGTCGTCGCTCATACTAACTAACGTGTTCATTACCAAATATTTTTGCAGTTATTGAGTAATGATGTTTCGATAGGCAATTTGTTTTTAGTGAATAATATAAGTCATCATTTGTTGACAATCTGCAAGGATTGACGCTGCAAATTTAGAAAGAATTCTGAAAACGGCAAAATTTTTTCCAAAAAAAACAATCGAGCAATCGAATATTCGAACACTCGAACGCTCGAACACTCGAATGCTCGAAAAAAACCGGCTAATCGCACCGTCGATTGCGCTTCGGCCATTATTCTGCCGAGAAAATTAGTGGCTAATTCGAAAATTATGACTAATTTTGCACATTATTTATCGCGTTGCGCGTGCGCATGCAACACAACAAGCTGATTATCAATAATATCAACTATAACTATTAACCGATTTCGAATCTATTATGAGAGAGAAGAAATTCATGACCTGTGATGGCAACCAGGCTGCCGCCCACATCAGTTACATGTTTACTGAAGTGGCTGCCATCTACCCCATCACACCGTCATCGACGATGGCCGAGCATGTCGACGAATGGGCCGCTGCCGGACGCAAGAACATCTTTGGTGAAACCGTGCTCGTGCAGGAGATGCAGAGCGAGGCTGGCGCCGCCGGAGCCGTCCACGGCTCGCTGCAGGCGGGTGCCTTGACCACGACCTACACCGCGTCGCAGGGCTTGCTGCTGATGATTCCGAACATGTACAAGATTGCCGGCGAGTTGCTCCCGGGCGTGTTTCATGTGTCGGCCCGCACGCTGGCATCGCACACGCTGTGCATCTTCGGCGACCATCAGGACGTGATGGCCACCCGTCAGACCGGCTTCGCCATGCTCGCCGAGGGTTCGGTGCAGGAGGTGATGGACCTGGCCGGTGTGGCTCACCTGAGCGCCATCAAGGGCCGCGTGCCGTTTGTGAACTTCTTTGACGGTTTCCGCACCTCGCACGAGATTCAGAAGGTGGAGGCCATGGATATGGAAGACCTTCGTCCGCTGGTCGACCAGGAGGCGCTGGCAGCCTTCCGCCGCCGCTCGATGAACCCCGACGCGCCCGTGACCCGTGGCACCGCCGAGAACCCCGACGTGTTCTTCCAGCACCGCGAGTCGTGCAACGACTACTACACCGCCGTGCCCGCCATCGTGGAGGACTACATGAACAAAATCAGCGAAATCACCGGCCGCAAGTACGGCCTGTTTGACTATTACGGTGCCAAAGACGCCGACCGCGTGATCATCGCCATGGGTTCGGTGACCGAGGCCATTCGCGAGACCATCGACCACCTCATGGCCAAGGGCGAGAAGGTGGGTCTGGTGGCTGTGCACCTCTACCGTCCCTTCTCGGCCAAGCACTTCCTGGCTGCCGTGCCCAGCACCGCCAAGCGCATCGCTGTGCTCGACCGCACCAAGGAGCCCGGCGCCAACGGCGAGCCTCTCTACATGGACGTGAAGGACTGCTTCTACGGCACCGAGAACGCCCCGGTGATCGTTGGCGGCCGCTACGGCCTCGGCTCGAAGGACACCACGCCGGCCCAGATCCTGGCTGTGTACGAGAACCTGGCCCTGCCCATGCCCAAGAACCAGTTCACCATCGGCATCGAGGACGACGTCACCTTCACCAGCCTGCCCATGAAGGAGGAAATCGCCATGGGTGGCGACGGCCTGTTCCAAGCCAAGTTCTACGGACTGGGTGCCGACGGCACCGTGGGCGCCAACAAGAACTCGGTGAAGATCATCGGCGAGAACACCGACAAATACTGCCAGGCTTACTTCTCCTACGACTCGAAGAAGTCGGGCGGCTTCACCTGCTCGCACCTGCGCTTTGGCGACCATCCCATCCGCTCCACCTATCTGGTGACCACGCCCAACTTCGTGGCTTGCCACGTGCAGGCCTACCTGCACATGTACGACGTGACGCGCGGCCTGCAGCGCGGCGGCACCTTCCTGCTCAACACCCTGTGGGAGGGTGACACGCTGGCTGCCAACCTGCCCAACAAGGTGAAGAAGTACTTTGCCGACAACGATATCACCGTCTACTACATCGATGCCACGAAGATTGCCCAAGAGATTGGTCTGGGCAACCGCACCAACACCATCCTGCAGAGTGCCTTCTTCCGCATCACCGAGGTGATTCCCGTCGACCTGGCCGTGCAGCAGATGAAGAAGTTCATCGAGAAGACCTATGGCCGCAAGGGCGAGGATGTGGTGAACAAGAACTATCAGGCCGTTGACCGCGGTGGCGAGTACAAGCAGCTGGCCGTCGACCCGGCTTGGAGCAACCTGCCCGCCGACGAGAAGGCCGGCGACAACGCTCCCGCCTTCATCAACGAGGTGGTCCGTCCCATCAACGCCCAGAACGGCGACCTGCTGCCCGTGTCGGCCTTCCGCGGCCGCGAGGACGGCACCTGGGACCCCGGAACGGCTGCCTACGAGAAGCGCGGCGTGGCCGCCTTCGTGCCCGTGTGGAAAGCTGAAAACTGCATCCAGTGCAACAAGTGCGCCTTCGTCTGCCCGCACGCCGCCATCCGTCCGTTTGTGATGAACGAGCAGGAGGCTGCCAACTCGCCCTTCAAGGCCGAGGACAAGCTCAAAGCCATTGGCAAGGGCTTCGAGGGCATGACCTTTGTGCAGGTGGTCGACGTGCTCGACTGTCTGGGCTGCGGCAACTGCGCCGACGTCTGTCCGGGCCGCAAGGGCGAGAAGGCTCTCGAAATGGTGCCCCTCATGGGTCAGGAAGACAACCAGAAGCTGTGGGACTACGCCGTGGCCAACGTCACCACCAAGCAGCACCTGGTCGACACCAGCGTCAACGTGAAGAACTCGCAGTTCGCCACGCCGCTGTTTGAGTTCTCGGGCGCTTGCTCGGGTTGCGGCGAGACGCCGTATGTGAAGCTCATCAGCCAGCTGTTCGGCGACCGCGAGATGGTGGCCAACGCCACGGGCGGCAGCTCCATCTACTCGGCTTCGGTGCCCTCGACCCCTTATCGCACCAACGAGAAGGGCCACGGTCCGGCATGGGCCAACTCGCTGTTTGAGGACTTCTGCGAGTTCGGCCTGGGTATGACCATCGCCGACGAGAAGATGCGCAACCGCGTGACCGGTTTCGTTGAGGAGGCTATCGCCGCCGACGGCGTGGCTCCCGAGGTCAAGGCCCTCTACAAGGAGTGGCTCGAAGCCCGCAACGACGGTCCCAAGACCCGCGTGCTGGCCGACCAGATTCTCGAGGCCATCGAGCACAGCGACCACCCCGCCGACCTGAAGGTGAAGAGCCTGGGCCAGTACCTAGTGAAGCGCTCGCAGTGGATCATCGGTGGCGACGGCGCCAGCTACGACATCGGCTTCGGCGGTCTGGACCACGTGATTGCCTCGGGCAAGAACGTCAACATCCTGGTGCTCGACACCGAGGTGTACAGCAACACTGGCGGCCAGGCCTCGAAGGCCACACCCATCGGC
>CAMVDK010000177.1 GCA_947166165.1 uncultured Porphyromonadaceae bacterium | reverse complement strand
AGGTCGAGAAATCGCCTTCGACGATGGCCTGCACACTCAAGTTGCCATAGTCGCTCAGGCCCACATCCTGCCAGCTGGCGCGCGAGCCGCCGAGCTTGCCGTAGGTGTAGCTGGTGAGAATCTCACCCTCTTCGACCACCGAGATGGGATAGCAGTCGTTGGTGTAGTAGCCGCCCGAAGAGGTGTTCTTCTGCGTGTACTGGTAACCGATGAGCAGACCCACGAGGCCCTCGGTATTGATGGTGTAGGGAGTCTCGAGCTCAACGGTGTTCCATCCGGCCACGGTGCTGGCCACATCCTGCTCCACCACAGCGGCTTGCAGGGTGAGCGGCGAGGCCTTGGTGACGGGATAGATGAACACTTGTCCGTCGGTGATGGGGGCGCACAGGCCGATGCGGATGGCCTTGACCACACCACCCTCGAAGGGCTGGACAATCGACAGGGGCAGCAGGGTGCCCATCTTGAAGGTTTCGGGATAGCCCGGAAGGCCGAGGCCGTATTCTGCCAGGGCATCGCTGGTATACGGGCCCATGTAGAGCTGGTTCTGTCCCAGTGCTTTGCGCACGGGGGCCTTCATTTGCAAGTCGGCCACGGGAGCCATCATGGTGCTGCGCTGCAAGGGCAGCAGCGTGCTCGACACAGGAGCCGGGAGGCGCTGCGCCGACATCAAGGCGATGCCCAGCAAGGCTGCGCCCAGCGAAAGTAATGCTTTCTTCATAGCGGATTAATATTTAAAGGGTTGGTTATTGCTTTCCGAGCATGGTGTTGAGGATGATGTTCATGTCGTCGACATCGACGTTGCCATCGGCGTTGATGTCGGCGGCCGCGGTCTTCTCGGCTTTGCCGAGCATCATGTTGATGAGGATGTTCAGGTCGTCGACGTCCACCACCTGGTTGCCATCGAGGTCGCCGACCACATCGTCGGAGATGCCGTTGCGGAAGTGGAGCGTCACCGTGGGGCCGTCGCCGAGCGGCGTGTAGCGCACGTTGGGGAACTGGCCGATGGCGTTCATCACCTGGATTTTCATGCTCACGTCGCAGCCTCCCTCGCCGGCGGGGAACCACTCGGTGAGCAGATTCTGTACGGCATTGGCGGCAAGCATGCCCGATTCGGTGGTGAGCAGACCTTCTTCGGTGGTGCTCATGCAGTTGATGGGGAAGCACAACTGGTAGGTGCCGCCGTCGAGGCGGGTCACATCGGCCAGCACGCGCAGGGCGGCCTGAACGCCGGTGGTGTTGCGCACGCTCAGCCCGGCATACATCACTTGATAGAGTTCACCGGTTCCGAAGTCTTCCTCTTCGGTCACTTCGGTCAAAGTGAGCGTGGTGCCATCGGGCACTACGTTGCCGTTGGCGTCGACAAACTCGAAGGTGGTCAACTGGGCCGAAGCCGACAGGCCAAACAGCGCAAGGAGAATGAGTAAAGTTGATTTTTTAAGCATAACTGTCAAAAAGTTTATTATTCTGTTTCGATTTCAATTAATGCGGCTTTGGCCTGTGCCGCTTGCAGCACGCCCTGGTCGTTGTAGACGAAGGCCACCACGCGCAGATTGTCGGCATTCCAGGCCTCCTTGAGCGCGAGCTGGTGGCCGACCTCTTTCTGCTCACCCTCGGCGAGCGTGAGCGGCTCGCCCCAGGTGCCGTTGATGGCGCACCGCAGCACGTGATTGTGGATGTACTCACGGTTGACGGTGTTGTCGGGCAGATACTGGAAGGCTTCGATGCTGTCCTCCACGAGCCACAGCTGCAGGTTGCCCTGCACCTGTCCGTCGGTGCCCATCATCGACGTGTGCATGGTCAACTGGCGGGTCGTGGGGTCGATTTCGGCCGACACAGCGATCGACAACGGCGCGGTGAGCTGCACCTGCTCGTGCACGATGGCCGTCCACTCGGTGTAGTCGCTCACCCGCAAGCGGTTCACCATGCCCACGGGCTGGCGGTCGAGCCGCCAGTGGCTGTAGTACTCGTCGCCCTCGTCGGTGCCCAGGGCATAGCGTGTGCCGGTCATCGAGCGGGCGAACGGCCCGGAATGGATGCCCACGGCAATCACGCCGTCGGGATATTGCTCCTCGAGCTGATGGATCACCTCGGTGGCTTTGGGGCAGTTCACGCAGCGCTGCCCGGTGAAGTCCTCGATGAGTACGGTGCGCTTCACGGAGGCCGGCTTCACATAGATCAGGCGGTCGTCGTCGGCGATGTGGTCGCAGGCCGCAAGCACGAGCGACAAGGCAAGCAGATATAGGAGTCGTTTCATCAGAAGTTGTAGTTATAGGTGAGCGTGAAACCTCGGCTGGCCGGCACGTAGCGGCACACGCCGCCCGAGCAGTTGTAGCCGGCGCGGTTGCGGACGTAGCCCGCCTGTATGCGGTGCGACTTGACGTTGTAGGTGGCCAGCGCCTGATAGTAGTGCAGACCGGTGTCGCCGCTGTTGTAAAGGTCGGCCACGGTCAGCATCCAGTGCGGCGCCACCGAGAGCTCGAGCAGGCCGTAGAGCCAGTCGCCCTGGTCGTCGCGCGTGGCCAGATACTGGGCCTCGCCACGCAGGGTGACCTTGCGCGAAATGTTCCATCGCACCTCGCCCACAACGATGTTGCTGCGCACCATGCCGCCCTCGCCCTCTACTGCGGTTTTATTGTAACGCTGGTTCATGTACATTAGGTTGAGCTTCACCGTGCGCGACAGTTTGCGCTCCAGCTGCACGTTGAAGTCCTGGTAATAGGTCTGGTCGCCCCAGCCCCAATACGATGCCTTGGGGCCGTCGGTGCCCATGGCTGCTGCGGCCTCTGGCACATCGAGCGCGTGGATGTGCGAGAAATTGAGCTTCACCTTGGTGCCGTATTTTCCGCCGATTGCGGAGCCTTTCTTGAACAGGTAGCTCAGTTCGGCCTGATAGGCCCACTCGCCATCGGAATGAGTGGCGTAGGGGTAGAGCGCCGGCAGGGCATAGGTGTGCTCCATCGAGAATGCCGGCAGATGGTTGATCATCGACGAGATGCCCGACATGGAGCGCTTGCTGCGGAAGTTCATGCGCTCGCTGCGCTTGGCCTGCACCAGGGCGCTGAGCCCCTGCTTCGAGTAGGACACCGAGAGCATCTCCACGTGCCCTGGGCGGTAGGTGTAGCCGTTGTCGAACGAGGGGTCTTGCGTCTTGCCGCCATACTCGAGCAACACGTTGAACGGCCCTTGCTGATAGCGCACGCGGGCATCCCAGGCGTTGACGTAGACGGGCAGATGGAGCTTGTGGGTGGCATCGGCCATGATGTCTTCTTCCGCCTCGCGTTTGTTGACCCACGACCCGCCGAGCATCAGATGTGCGTCGTGCTCGCGCATGGCCTTCGACCAGCGGTCGATGTCGACCTCGGCGTCGGCTCCGGTGATCCAGGCCTTGTTCCAGTCCCAATAGCGGCGCTGGCGGCCGGTGAGTGCCTTGAGGGTGATGCCGTCGAGGCGGGTCACCACGCGGGCGCCCATGATGCTGTTGTCCACACCCAGGCTGCGCTGCTCGTAGGCGCGGAAGATGAACCCCGAGCCGAACTGGTCGTAGACGCTGCCGAGCGTGAGCTCCACCTTGTTGAACTTGCCTTTCACCCATACGTTGGGCACACCCCAGCCCTTGAAGTCGGCTTCAAAGCCCGGCATGGGGTACTCCAGGAATTCGAAGCGCGCGCCGGCGTCCACCCATCGGCTGGCCAGGGAGAGGTCGACGTAGGTGTTGGTGAGCACGCGGTCGTCGGGCTTGGGCGAGCCGATGATGGAGTCCTCCTGCGGCACGAGAATCTCGCTGTGGATGCTGCCGCTCAGCGTGACTGGCTTGCCTTGCTGCGCATCCTGCGCCACCACAGCGAGCGGCAGCAGCCAGGCCAGCGCCAGCAAGCACACGAGCCAGTTGCGGCTGGCCTCACTGGCCCTTGATCTCGAGCAACTTGTCGAGGAGTTCGTTTTCGGCACCATCGGTGTAGCCATTATGCTTGTAGACGATTTTTCCTGTCTCATCGAGAATCAGCACAAATGGGATGAGCTGGATGCCCAGGGCGCGCTTGAGTTCGCCACTGGGGTCGAGCAGCACCTGGTAGGGCCAGCCATTGCCGTCGACCAAGGGCTTGACCTTGTTGACGCTCTGCGCCTCGTCGATGGATATGGCCACCAGTTTCACACCCGTCTGCTCCTGCCACTCGTCGTAGACCTCGGCGATGGCGCTGAGTTCGCGCTGGCAGGGTTTGCACCACGTGGCGAAGAAACTCACCACCACCGGCTGGCCGGCATGGGCCAGAGTGTCGGTGCTCACTTTGCCGCCATTGATGTCGCTAAGCACCACAGCGGGCATCTGCGCCCGTGCCGACAGCGCACTCATCGTTACAAACAACAAGAGAAGGCATGATAGTTTTTTCATAATCTTATAGTCTTGAATTGTTTTAGCGTGCAAATTTACATCTTGTCGGCGTTTCGATGTTCAAAACCCACGTTAAATTATATTAAGCAAAGCATAATGCCACTTGACCTCGTCGTGACCACCACTCAGCAGCCGCCTTCTCACTCCAGTTATACACATCTTTTCGTTATGATTTCAGACCAGAGTCGCCTGACGAGCGGCGGTGACGCGTGCCAAGGTCTTTCGGCTTGCAAAAATGCTGCCGGGGCAGATGCTCCGGCGGCATGATTCATCAGTGATTTGGCCAAGTGCCGATAGGCGCCGGCCGAGAAAAATCATTCAACATTTCACTGGTGCGGCGCGTTGGGATCGTTGGGGTCGTTGCCCTGCTGGGGCTGCTGGCCAGGTTGTCCCTGATAGGGCTGTCCGGGCTGCTGGCCGTAGGGGTATCCTCCCTGTTGGGGCTGCTGGCCATAGGGATAGCCCCCCTGCTGTTGCGGCTGCTGCGGCTGACCCTGATAGGGCTGGCCGGGCTGCTGGCCGTAGGGGTAGCCGCCCTGCTGGCCGTAGGGATAGCCGCCCTGCTGGGGCTGTCCCTGATAGGGCTGCTGCATGGGCTGCTGGGGCATGCCCTGGGGCTGCATGGGCTGCTGAGGCGCTCCGGCCGGAACGGGCTGCACGGCGGGCTGCTTGCCGCGGCCGCGCATCGCCAGCCACACAATCAGGCCGATGGCCACCACCAGAAGCGGAATGCCGACAAGCGGACGGTAGAACACCCATGCCACACCAATCACGATGAGCGACCAGGCAAGGCCCAGCACGGTGCAAATCAAACCCACACCGAAGTTCATGATGCTGGCCAGGAACGGGATGACCTTGAGCAGGATGACCAGGAAGTTGAAGATGCCCTTCAGTCCACCGATGACGAGCAGCACACCCAGCAGGCGAAACACCCACTTGAGCATATTGAACTCGCTCTCCTGGTGCTCAAACATCTCGGCACTGCTCACGGTGCCTTGCTCGAGGCGCGAGAAGGTCTTGCCGTTCTTGGCGGTGTACTCAGCGAAGGTGTTGCCCTTCACCTTGCCCATGATGGAGACAACGGCCTTGGGGTCGACCTTTTCGAAGGTGATGCGCACATCGCCGATTTGCGGCGAACTGCTGTTGCCGTAGTAAATCTGGTTGCCGCTCACCTCGTACTCCTGGCTCACCTTCTGCGTATAGGCATCGGGAGCCACCTCGGGCTGCTTCATCTGCTGCTCGGCTTGCGCTATGGCAGCCGAGTCGTCACTGAGTTTGATGGAGTCGGGAATCTCCACGCGCTGCTGCTCCATGGTGCTGACAACACTACGGCCGTTGACCACAGCCTGCAGCTGCTCGGGAGTGAGCACTTCGGCGGGAGTGTAGCCGCCAATGCTGTTGATGAAGAATTCGGGGAACTTGTAGGCGCCGAAATCCACATCCGTGGCATCCACTTCGCCCGATTCCACGCGAATGCGATAGGTGTTGTTGTGGCCGGCTTCTTTGAACGAGCCAGAGTTCACCGGCTCGCGGGTCCACTCCTTGCTGTAGGTGTAGGTGGTGACGATTTCCTCGCCTCCGCCCAATTTGTCCTTGCGCGTCTCCTGCTTGTGCTCCACCCACTGGTAGTACTCCACGCTGCGCTTGATGTGCATGAAGTTACCTGCAACTGGGAACTGCGGGTCTTGCAGAATTTCGTCGGTTTTCGCCTCGCCGGTGGTATAGATGAGTTTGCCTTCAAATTGAGGGTCGACCTTGGCAATCGACGGCATCTCGACCAAAGTCTGCTGAACTTCCTCGAGCATGTCGATGTTCTTCTTGTTGTTGCCTTCGTTCCACCACAGCAGCACGGTACCGATGATGAACAGCAGGAAACCGGTGCCAATCTGCTTGAACGAATTACCCACACGGGTACCGTAACCTACGGTTCTTGTTTCTGTATAAGCCATAAGCAAAAAATTTAGTGAGTCATTAATATCCGTTTACTTTCGGAAGGCAAAATTAGCAATAATTTGCGAATCCGCAAGCATTTTGACTAAAAAAATGATGGCACTCAGTAGGCCATGGTGTAGTGGTAGCCTTCTTGAATGGTGAGGAACTGGTCGGCCACCTCGCGCCAGATGTCGTAGTGCACCCCCTCGAGCGACCCCCAGCTGACATACAGTTCGAGTCCGGCCGGCGTGGCCACCATGGCCATGATGCTGGGCGAGAACCACATCAGGTCGTCGATG
>CAMVDK010000176.1 GCA_947166165.1 uncultured Porphyromonadaceae bacterium | reverse complement strand
TCGGTATGCCGCGGCCACCCGGGCGTGACAGGTCACGCCCCTACAGTCGCAGGGCCCGATGCATCAACCGGCGACAAAGCCCCCGACGGTAGGGCCATGACCCGTCATGTCCAGATAGCCGAATTCATTGGCAACCAATATGATACGGATTCGAAAACCAGTGCTTCGGCCACCCGGGCGTGACAGGTCACGCCCCTACAGTCGCAGGGCCCGATGCATCAACCGGCGACAAAGCCCCCGACGGTAGGGCCATGACCCGTCATGGCCGGATAACCGAAGCAAACCCGCCGAGAGTAAGGCCTCGCTTTGGCGCGGTTCTACTGGGCTGTTTGGCTAGGCAATATGGGCGGGTGGGTTCCCTACGACTCGATGTCGAAGCATTGCTTCACGGCCTGGCGGATGGCTTCGGCGTCGGGGCCGCCGGCCTTGAGGATGTTGAGCACGCCGCGCAGGTAGTCGTCCTTGCGGTGGAAGCCGCACAGCGGCGCCACGTTGCTGTCGCCAAGCATCTGCTTCTGGTTGTAGACACGCAGCACGGCCATATAGTCGCGGGTCTTGACATACTGGTGGAACTCGCGGCAGAGGTCGTCGTAGAGTCCGCGCGGGTTGATTTCCTTGACCAGGTCGATCATGTGCTCCTCCACGTCGCCAATGGTGCGGAACTTCATGTCGATGCGCATCTCCACGTTGCGCTTCACGCGGTGGCGCACATGCTCGAGTGCCTGTGCCTTGAGCTCGCGGGCGAACATGGTCATCACGTTGTGCTTCACCTTTGCGGCCACGGCCTCCTCGTCGCGGTGACGGTGGCGGGCCACGGCCCGGATCACGCCCTCGAGCATGAAGATGTTCTCGATTTCGGCCACATTGGGCACGTAGATGTTGCGCCGCCTGAGGTATTCCACCTCCTGCTCGCTTCGTCGGTCGCGGTCCACGATGCCCCGGCTCTCGAGCCGGTGGAACGAGCGCAGGTCGCTGAACGAGCGCACCGACTCAATCACCTTGTCGCAGCTGCCCAGCGGCTTGATGGTGTATTCCGGGAAGATGAGCGGATAGAGCCTTGAGTCGAGGCTGTGGCGGTCGTCGCCCTCCACAAAGAGGATGGGCTTGCGGCTGCCCAGAATCTCGAAGTAGAGCGCGTCGCTCAGCTCCTGGCTGGTGGGGGTCACCTCGTAGTCCCACGCCTGGAGCTCGGGGTCGAAGGCCTTGACCCACACACACTGGTTGTCGACGCGCGACGATGCGAAGTCGACGTCGTGGGTGTTGTAGACAAACGTGCAGTCGGGGCGCATGGCCTCGATGGCGTTCCACAGCGTGTGCATGATGCTGTGGTGGATAAACGTCTCGGGGTCGTCGACCAGGATCACGGCGTCGGGCATGGCATAGAGCACGGCGCCCACATAGTAGAGCACGGCACGCTCGCCGTCGCTGAGCCGCAGCGAGGTGTAGCTGTCGTCGTGGCCCTCGGTGGTGAAGAGCAGCTTGCCGTTCTCGCGCAGCACCTTGTTTTTAGGGAACACCTCCTGCCACACGCGCACCACGGTGTCGAGCCGAGTCTTGGGAAACTGTTTCTGCTCGCCCATCAGTCGGCTGGCCTTGTAGTTCATCAGCTCGCGGAACTCGTCGGCGAGCATCACATAGGTCAGGCGGTCGAATTCGGTGTCGGCGGTGTTGGTCACCTGAGGGTTCGTCTTGTTCATGTGTTCGAACATGGCGTTGATTGAGCCGGCAAGGGGCGGCTCGGTGCTGCGCAGAGGGAACAAGGCCCTCAAGGCCGAGATGCGGAACGCCTTGTCGCCGCATGCCTTCATCAGCGCGGTGCAGAAGCGGCTCTTGCCCGAGCCGTTGGCGCCGATCACCGTCACCTGTTTGCTCTCGCCCAGCACGGCGCCGGGCTTGCCATCGATGCGCTTGGGTAGTTGAATGTCCATAGGCCTTTTGCTGATTGATGCCGAAATGCGAAAACGGCATGATGTGCTATTGTGCGCAAAGATACGGCAAACATTCCGATTGAGCAAGAATCGCCGCCACTTTTTCGTCCCGAGCGCGCGAGTGCCCGAGCATCCGAACCATCGGACACTCGAGCACTCGTATCGCCGCCGGGCGCTGAATCACTCCTTGTGGAGCATGATGTTGATGACGATGTTCACGTCGTCGATGTCGACCACGCCGTCGCCGTTCACGTCGGCCTCGGCGCTCATGTCGGCCTTGCCGACCATCATGTTGATGAGCAGGTTCATGTCGTCGACGTCGACCACGCCGTCGCCGGTGGCGTCGCCACGCACGGCCGGCTCAATGTCCTCGCTCATGTGGGTGAAGGCTTGCCATTGGTCGGCAGCGCGGTAGAGCGACATCGTGCCTTTGGGCACGTGCAGGGTGCACTCGTCCTTGGGTGTGTACAAGAACACGTTGTAGCCCATCCCCACCGTGCCGGGGTCGGCCACGTAGCTATAGATGTCGCGCAGACCGTTGATGCTCAGCGCGCCCTGGCCCATATACTCCATGGTGGCAGGGATGTTGACCGATGTGAAATCGTTGCAGCTCCAGAAGGCGCCCTCGTAGAGTTTTTTCACACTGCGTCCAAGTTTCAGCGTTCCGCTGAATGGGCATTGGTTGAAAGCGTAGTCGCCAATTTCGGTCACCTTGTCGGGGATGGTGAGCGGACCGGTGAACTGGCAGTAGCGGAAGGCGCTGCCTTCGATCACCTCGAGCGACTTGCCCAGCGTGAGCGTGCCGGTGAGGTTTCGCAAGTCGTAGAACGCGCGATAGCGGATGGTGGTCACCTTGTCGGGGATGACCAGCGAGCCGGTGAAGCCCGTGCAGCCCATAAACACCTGTGAGTCGATGAACGTCAGTTCTTCGGGCAGCACCAGTTGGCCGGTGAAACCGCTGCAGTTCAAGAACGCATAGGCGCGAATCTCGGTCACGCCATTGGGGATGACAAGCCGGCCTGTGAAGCCGGAGCAGCCGTTGAAGGTGTTGAAGTCGATTTTCGTGATGTTTTTGGGCAGTTTGAGCTCTCCCTTGAATCCCGTGCAGCCTTCAAATACCGACTGCCCCATCTCGGTGATGCCGTCGTGCAGCACCAGTTTTTCCAGACCCGTGCAGTACTGGAAAGCGAAATTCTCCAGTTTTGTCACTCCCTGCGGGATGGTGAGCGTGCCGGTGAACCCTTCGCAGTTCTGGAACACCTGCCAACCCAACTCGGTGAGCCCAGCGGGCAGGTTGAGTTGACCCGTAAAGCCGCTGCAGTCCTGGAAAGCCTGCTCTTTGATGACCGTCAGGCCGGCGGGCAGGTTGAGGGTGCCAGTCAGACCGGTGCAACCGCCGAACATGCCTTGGCTGATTTCTTTCATCGTCGAGGGCAGCGACAGCGTAGTGAACCCCGTGCAGTTGGCAAACACATAAGCACCCGTGGTGGTCACCGAGGCCGGAATGCTCAGTGTGCCGGTGAAACCATTGCAATTTTGGAATGCGCCCGTTCCGAGTTCGGTCAGTCCATTCGGCAATTTCAGTTCACCAACGAGCGAATAGCACTCCGAGAACGCAACCGCCCCGATGGTTTTGAGCGTGCTGGGCAGCGACAGGGCCGTGGCTCCCTGCATATATTCGAAAGCTCCATCGCCGATGCTGGTCACTCCTTCAGGAATGGTGAGGGTTCCCTCAAGATTGATACCCATGAAGGTGTAAGGCTTGATGGTCGTGCGTCCGGCGGGCAGACGGAAGGTGGTCATCTCCTCGCCGTTCACCACCAGGCGATGCCCGTAGTAGAGCGGGTTCGACGAATCGTCGGCAAAGTCGATGTTGCACCATGCCCCCAGATTAGCGATATGCACGCCCTCGCATGAACCATCACCTAAGCCTGCAAACGCATTTTTGCCCACCGAGGTGAGCGCGTTGCCCACAGTGACAGTGCCTTTCATGTCCGACATCATATAAAAGGCCGACGCACCGATGGTTTTGAGTTTCGAAGGCAACTTCAGGCTGCCGGTGAAGCCGTTGCAGTACCAGAACGCGTTTTCGCCAATCGTCTCGATGGAGTCGCCCAGGGTGAGCGTGCCGGTGTAGCCACGCTGGTTGTAGAAAGCGCGGGGAGCAACGGCGCGCACCACGTAGCGGTCGCGCTTCTCCACATTCTCGTTGCGGTCGTAGTCCCACTCTTGATAGACGTGGTAGACGATGCTGGGGATGTTCAGACTTCCCGTAGTCGCCCCATCAGGGCCAGTGGCAGTCACATAGCCTGGCTGCGAAACGGAGTAACTGACCCCTTCGTAGTTGAACGAAATCTGCGCGACAGCGGGCAAACAGTACAACGCTGCCACTAATGCGATGGTTGGATAAAATAAGCGTTTCATATTGCTGCTATTTTATATTGTTAGAAGAATGCATAAAAACATCACTCCTTGTGGAGCATGATGTTGATGATGATGTTCACGTCGTCGATGTCGACCACACCGTCGCCGTTCACGTCGGCCTCGGCGCTCATGTCGGCCTTGCCGACCATCATGTTGATGAGCAAGTTCATGTCGTCGACGTCGACCACGCCGTCGCCGGTGGCGTCGCCTCGCACCTCGGGAGTCACGTCCATCTCGGCCATCTTGGTGAAGTCCTGCCACTGCGGCGCTGAGCGGTAGAGCGACATCGTGCCTCTGGGCACGTGCAGGGTGCATTTGTCCTTGGGCACGTACATGAACACGTTGTAGCCCAACTCCACCGTGCTGGGGTCGGCCACATAGCTATAGATGTTGCGCAGGCCGTTGCAGTCGAACACGCCCTGACCCAGGTAGGTCACCTTGGCGGGAATCGCAGCCGAACTGAAGCCATTGCAATTCCAGAACGCGCCCTCCTGGATTCGCTCCACTTTGCGGCCAATTTTGAGTTCGCCCGTGAAGCCTCCGCAGTTGTAGAATGCCCAGTCGCCGATTTCGGTCACATTGTCGGGAATGGTGAGCGAGCCGGTGAAGCCGCAACCATCGAATGCATGACCCTCAATGGTTTGCAGCGCTTTGCCCAGCGTGAGCGTGCCGGTGAGTCCACTCAAACTGTCGAAGGCCCGATAGCGGATGGTGGTCACCTTGTCGGGGATGACCAGCGAACCGGTCAAACCTGTGCAACCATAGAATGCCCACGCATCAATAAACGTCAGCGCATCGGGCAGCACTAACTGGCCGGTGAAACCAGCACAACCTTGGAATGCGGAGCCCTTGATTTGCGTCACCCCATTGGGGATGTTGAGCCGCCCCGTCAAGCCGGAGCAACCATTGAAGGTGTTGAAATCGATGAGCGTGATGTTCTTGGGCAGTTTCAGTTCGCCTTTGAGTCCCGAACAACGCTCAAACACCGACTGGCCCATCTCGGTGATGCCGTCGTGCATCACCAGTTTACTGAGACCCTTGCAATCGCGGAAGGTGAAGTTCTCCAACTTGGTCACCCCTTGCGGAATGGTGAGCGTGCCGGTAAGCCCCTCACAGCTCTGGAATGCCGCCACACCAAGCACGGTGAGGCCGGAAGGCAGATTCATCGCACCCGTTAGGCCGGTGCAGCCATCGAAGGCGTAACCACGCATCTCGGTCAAGCCAGCGGGCAGGTTGAGCGCACAGGTCAAACCCGTGCACGAAGCGAACATGCCTTCATGAATGATTTTCATGTTCGACGGCAGTTCAATCGAGGTGAACCCCGAGCAGCCACGGAAGGTGGACCGAGACTCTATCGTGTTGTCGATCGATGCGGGGATGCGCAGCGTGCCGGTGAAACCAGAGCAATTCTGGAAGGCTCCGCCACGGAGTTCGGTGAGCCCGTTGGGCAGTTTCAACTCGCCTTGAAGTGAGGTGCACTGCTCAAACGCAAGCTGACCAATCACCTTGAGCGTGCTCGGCAGCGACAGCGCGGTGGCTCCCTGCATATACGAGAACGCTCCATCGCCGATGCTGGTCACGCCCTCGGGAATGGCCAGGGTGCCCTGCAAGTTGATGCCCCTGAACGTGCGCGACTTGATGGTCGTGCGGCCGGCGGGCAAGCGGAAAGTGGTCATCTCTTCGCCGTTCACCACCAGACGGTGTCGCGTGTAGAGCGGGTTCGACGCATCGTCGGCAAAGTCGATGTTGCACCATGCCTCCAGGCTGGAGATGTGCACACCCTCGAATGAACCATAACTGCCAATAACGGCGAATGCCTGCTTGCCCACGGTGGTCAACTCGTTGTTCACGATGAGCGCTCCACGCATGCCAGTGCATAGATAGAAACCATAGTCACCGATGGTTTTGAGTTTCGCAGGCAACTTCAGGCTGCCGGTGAAGCCACTGCAGTACCAGAACGCGTTTTCGCCGATGGTCTGGATGGAGTCGCCCAGGGTGAGCGTGCCGGTGTAGCTGCGCTGGTTGTAGAACGCCCGTGGAGCAACGGCACGCACCACGTAGCGGTCGCGCTTTTCCACATACTCGTTGCGGTCGTTGTCCCACACTTGATAGACGTGATAGACAATGCTGGGGATGTTCAGACTTCCCGAGGCCGCCCCATCAGGACCAGTGGCAGTCACATAGCCTGGTTGCGACACGGAGTAACTGACCCCTTCGTAGTTGAACGAAATCTGCGCTACAGCGGGCAGACAGAACAGCGCTGCCACTAATGCGAATAATGGGTAAAATAAGTGTTTCATATTGCT
>CAMVDK010000175.1 GCA_947166165.1 uncultured Porphyromonadaceae bacterium | reverse complement strand
GGGCCATCATCAATTGCGGCTCGCGCGTCCAGGTGCGTCCGCCGTCGGTGGAGCGCACCGCCACCAGATAGCTGTTGGCGTCGACGTGGCGGTTGCGGTCGCCTCCCATCATGATGCGGTTGGGCGCGCGGCGGAAGGCCGTGAGCAGCGTGCCGTCGTCGAGGCGGACCACCGACGGGAAGGCCGAGAAATAGGCCGAGTCGGCGTAGATGGTCACATCGGCCACGCGGTCAACACCCGGAGCCAGCTGTTCGCCACGGCTCATCAAGGCGGTTATGGCGGGGAGCAGCAGGAGTAAGTTTCGTTTCATCGTCATCGTTTTGTCGCAAAAGCCTAAAGACCTTCCGTCAGGCCTGCCGGCCGGTGAGGCGGGCAATGAGGCTGGTGAATGCCTGTCGGGCATCGTCGGGCATGGCGATGCGTTGCAGCGCCTCGCAAGCCCGGGCGTTATAGGCGGCGATGGTCTCATCGCTAAGTTGTCGCAGCCCGAGCCGCTCGTAGAGGGCGGTGACGGCGGCCACCTTGTCGTGGCGGACGGCGGTGCTGTCGGCCAGCCAGCGGCGCAGTTCGTCGGCATCGGAGCCTTGCGCGCGCTGCATGGCGTTGATGAGCAGGAAGGTCTTTTTGTTGTTCATGATGTCGCCACCGATGGCCTTGCCGAAGGTGGCCGGGTCGCCCCACACGTCGAGCACGTCGTCTTGCAGCTGGAAGGCCAACCCCAGGTTCACGCCCATGTCGTAGATGGCCTCGCAATCGGCCGGCGTGGCGTCGGCCATAATGGCTCCCATGCGGCAGGCGCAGCCCAGCAGCACCGAGGTCTTGAGGCGAATCATCTCCAGGTATTCATCCACGCTCACGTCGTCGCGGCTCTCAAAGTCCATGTCGAATTGCTGCCCTTCGTAGATTTCCATCGCCGTGCGGTTGAACAGTGCCATGGCTTCGGGCAGATGGCGGCTGTCCACTCGCTCGATGTGCTGCGTGGCCAGGGTGAGCATGGCGTCGCCGCTCAGGATGGCCACGTTGTCGTTCCAGCGGCAGTGCACGGTGGGCTGTCCGCGGCGCACGTCGGCGCGGTCCATCACGTCGTCGTGCAGCAGGGTGAAGTTGTGGAACAGTTCCAGCCCAACGGCGGCGTTCAGTGCCTGGCGCACCTCGCCGCCCAGTGCTTCGCAGGACATCAGGGTGAGCACGGGCCGCAACCGTTTGCCGCCCAGCGCCATGGTGTAGGCGATGGGGGCGTAGAGCGTGGCGGGACGGGTGGGGTAGTGGATGTCGGCAATGGCTTGATTCACCATCGCCAGGTAGTCGTTGTAGGAGTGCATCGTGTGAGTGGAGTGGATGATTATGGTGTCGGAACACCGTATTCGGCTTGAAATTCGGCCTGTTGCGCCTCGTTGTAGTAGCGTTTGAGCATCTCCGCGCGGTGGTCGACGTCGGCGGTGTCGGCGCCCGGTGCGTCGCGCTCGGCGCGCAGTTGCTTGGCCAGGGCACCGGGGCTGGCGGCACGGCTGTAGAGGAGCATCTGCTTGTCGGTGCTCAAGCGGTCGGCGGCCTCGTCGATGGCCTGGTCGAGACGGGCGATGTGGTCGCTCTTGCCAAGCACATCGGCGGCCCAATGGAGCAGAAACAGCCGGTCGGTGGCCTGGCGGGCGTCGAGCGAGCCGTTGAGCAGCGCGTCGACAAGCGGACGGGCATGCTCGCTGGCAAAGTCGTCGGCGTTCATGGCGATGGCTTGCGCCACGGCCACCACCGAGTCGCGGTCGCCCACCGAGCGCATGAAGGCGTTGGCCATCTGCCCGGCGGTGCCCGGAATGTGCAGGCTGTCGGCCATGGCTTGGTACAGTCGGTCGACCTGCCGCATGGCGGTGGTGTCGCCCCAGGCGGCGAGCAACTGGCGGGCGGCGAACTGGCCGCGCTCGCTCACCTCGCTGCAGCTGGCCAGGGCGGCAAGCAGCACGATGAGGAGGGGGAGGATTTTTCGGTTCATGATGGCGGTGAGGTGGGTTAGGGCATCGAGGAAAACATTTCGTCGGCCAGCGCGGGGTCCGACTGCTTGAGCTCGTCGCGCAGCGCCTGGTCGAAGGCCACAGCGGCATCGTGGTTGCCGTCGAGCTCCATCTGGCTGCGTGTGGCGTGGGCGTCGACGATGCAGCGTTGCAGGTCGAGCGTGTCGCTGTGGTCGCTGGCGGCTATGGCCCTTGCCGCCGCCACACCCAGCTGGCGGGCACGCTCCTCGGTGAGGGGCGCGTCGCGGCCGGATTCGTTGTCGCCGCTACGGTTGCAGCTGCACGAGGTGGCGGTCGTCATGGCCAGGAACGCCAACAGCAGTGGAATGATGCGGGTCATCGCTGAATGTGATGAAAAGCCAACGGACTTGAACAGGTGTTCAAGTTGCCCCTACATTCCGTTCAAGTCCGTGTGGCCTATGTGCGTTTGCTGTGAATCAGTCAACCTGGTCGTCAATCTGGATCAACTTCCAGATGCAGGCGGCGATGGCTCCACCCACAAACGGGCCTACGATGAAGATCCACAGTTGGCTGAGCGCGTCGCCACCTGCCAGCAGGGCAGGGCCGATGGAGCGGGCGGGGTTCACGCTCGTGCCCGTGTAGTGGATGCCCACCAAGTGGATGAGAATCAGCGACAGGCCGATGGCAAGGCCGGCCAGATTGTTGGTGGCGCCGTTGGTCTTGCTGGTGGCTCCCAGCACCACGAGCACAAACAAGGCGGTGAGCACAATCTCGGCAATCAAGCCGGTGGTCACCGACACCGTGCCGGTGCCGATTTCGTTGAGCGTCTGCAAGCCGTTGGCCCCCAGACCACTCTCAGGAGCGAGCACATAGAGCATGCAGGCGGCCAGGATGGCGCCGATGGTCTGGAACACCATGTACATGCCGCAGTCCTTGGCACTGATTTTGCCGTTCAGGAACACGCCAAGCGTGATGGCCGGGTTGATGTGGCAGCCGCTGATGCCGCCAATGGTGTAGGCCATGGCCACCACGGCCAGACCGAAAGCGATGGCGGTGCCAACCACCGCCGGTGTGCCAGCCACATGGGCAGTGTCGCAACCCAGACTCACGGCAGCGCCGCAGCCGAGGAACGTGAGCACGAACGTGCCCACCAGTTCTGCTAAATACTTCTTCATAATGA
Organism: uncultured Porphyromonadaceae bacterium; assembly: GCA_947166165.1. GTDB lineage: Bacteria > Bacteroidota > Bacteroidia > Bacteroidales > Muribaculaceae > Sodaliphilus. Next base: position 3,557 of record CAMVDK010000175.1, on the reverse strand, counting down.
ATGAATTAAAAGTTATTAAATAAGTGAATGAAAATTGACAGATGAACTTTATTTTGCAAAAATAGAACTTTTTTCGCGAAATGGCAACTTTTGTAAGAAAAAAGTTCGTATATTTGCCCTCGCAATTACTAATCGTTGAATCTTAAACAGCTATAGATATGAACATCTCAATTGTAGGAACGGGCTATGTGGGCCTGGTGACGGCCGCCTGCTTTGCCGAACTGGGCATCGACGTGACCTGTGTCGACCCCGATATGCAGAAAGTGAACCGGCTGGTGTATGGCGCCATACCCATCTACGAGCCGGAGTTGGAGAACCTGATGACGCACAACGTGAACGACAAGCGCCTGCACTTCTCCACCGACTTCAACAAGGGCTTCGAGAACGTGGACTACGTGTTCTGCACCGTCGACACCATCCCCGACGAGGACGGCGCCACCGACCTGGAGTGGGTGCTGCGCATCGCACGCATCTTCGGTCAGCGCATCGACCGCTACTGCACCTTCGTGCTCAAGAGCACCGTGCCAGTGGGCACCGCACACATGGTGCGCGAAATCATCCAGCACGAAATCGACGAGCGAAAGGTCGACGTCAAGTTCGACATCGCCAGCAACCCCGACTTCCTCACCGAGGGCAACGCCGTGAAGGACTTCATGAAGCCCGACCGCATCGTGATTGGTGTCGAAACCGAAAGCGCTCGCGAGGCCATGGCCAAGCTCTACCGAACCATCCTGCTCCACAGCAACCGCCACGTGATCTACACCGACACCCGCACCGCCGAGATGATCAAGTATGCCGCCACCTCGATGCTCGCCACACGCGTGAGCTTCATGAACGAGATTGCCAACCTGTGCGAGCTCGTGGGAGCCGACATCAACACCGTGCGCCACGGCGTGGGCACCGACAGCCGCATCGGACCCAAGTACATCTTCCCCGGCTGCGGATACGGTGGCACGCTCTTCCCGCAGGACATCAAGGACCTGGTGAAGATTGCCGACACCCACAACTTCGACATGACCGTGCTCAAGGCCGTCGACGATGTGAACGTGCGCCAGAAGCGCATCCCGTTCAACAAGGTGAACAACTTCTTCGATGGCGACCTCCGCGACAAGACGGTGGCCATCTGGGGACTCTCGTTCAAACCCGGCACCGACGACCTGCGCGAGGCCCCGAGCGTGGTGACCATCGACCTGCTGCTCGAAGCCGGGGCCAAGGTGCGCGTCTACGACCCCGTGGCCATGAACGGCACCAAGCAGCGGTGGGCCGACGTGTATTGCGGCATCGACATGTACGACGCCGTCAAGGGGGCCGACGCCCTGCTCATGCTCACCGAGTGGCATCAGTTCTACATCCCCGCCTGGGACCGCGTCAAGGCCCTCATGCGCACACCATTCGTGTTCGACGGCCGTAACATCTACGACTACCGCGAACTCGAGGCACAAGGATTCTCCTACTGCTGCATAGGAAAATAAAAAAGAAGATAACAGATTTCATTAATAAATCAAAATCACAATGAAAAAGATTGCAATTACTATTTTGGCAGCCATGTCGCTCATGCTGACGAGTTGCTTCTCCACTGGTTATGGTAACACTGGTTACGGTAACACCGGCTATGGCATGGGCACAGCAGGCTCGGGCAACGTGCTGGGCAGCGTGCTGGGCAGTGTGCTGGGCAACATCCTGCTCGGAGGTGGAGGCATGATGCTCGAACCGTCGAGCCTGCTGGGCAACTGGACCTATAACGCGCCGAGCGCCGCGTTTACCACCGAGCAGACTTTCACCAAGGCCGGTGGCGCCGCCGCCATCAGCAAGATGGCATCGGGACTGGCCACCAACTTTGCCACGATGGGCATCAGCCGCAGCAACACGGCATTCTCTTTCCTCCAGGGCAACCGCTTCTCGGCCAAGGTGAACGGCATCCCCTTCGACGGCACCTACACCTACAACCAGCAGAACGGCGAAATCGCCCTCAAGACCGCTGCGCAGACCCTCAAGGGCAATGTGGCCAAGACCGAACGAGGAATCGAGCTGATGTTCGACGCCGCTCAGATGACCAACCTGCTCCAGAAGGTGGGTCAGGTAAGCAACAAAGCCGCCGTGCAGGCCGTGAGCAAACTCGCCAAGAGCCAGAACGGCGCCCGCGTCGGTTTCGAACTCACCAAGTGACCCCGCACCACGCATAGCGACCTACATCACCATTCTGCCCGCAGCCAAAGCGCACCGCTGCGGGCAGAATGGTGCATTGTGCATTGAGCATTGTGTATAGAGCATAATTGTGCATTGTGCATTAAATTAAACCCCCATGAATGTGAAAGTGAAGATGCCTCGCCTGTCGGGCTTGAAATCGAAGTCGGCGGTAGCCAAAGAGTTGCTGATGAGTGTGGTGGCCACCACCATCTCCATCATCCTCACCTTCGGCACCGCTCACGTCATCGAGGAGCGTCACCGCCGAGCCGAAGGGCGGAATATAGCCATGATGGTAATACACGACATCGACATGTATGCCCAGACTTTCAGAGAAACTGCCGAAGAAGATGCCCACAATAGCGATGTGGCCCTATACGTGCTCCAACACATCGACAGCATCGAGACCCTCTCGTATGACACTATCATGACCGTGATGGACTACATCGTGTTCGAGCGTGGCAGTGAATACCAGTTCGACGAAAGCATCGAAAAAACCTTCCAAAGCAACCAGGAGATTTGGCGCACCATCGATGCACCTTTGTTTATCGATGAAGCGAGATCGTTTTTCCACAGTAGGCGCTTGTTTTTCCAAATGCTCAACACCTCGGTCAGGTTCCGTCGCCCGGTCGACAACGAGGAATTGCGCCAGCGGTTTGTGGCCATGCAGATGAAGGGCGCCACCCCCGACATATACGCCGACTTGAAAGAGAAGTTACAGGACGGCGACGTGCGCTTGTTCATTCAACTCTCCGAACAGCGACAAAGCGTCTATAACTCCGCAGCCGACAAGTTCCAGGACATGAGCAACCGCTGCAAGTTCATCATGAACATCAGCGACGACGAACTGGAGGCCTTCCTGGCCAAACGCAAGAAGGCCGGAAAGCCGCTGACCGACAAAAAACTGATCGGGCGGTGGACAACCTTGGACAAAGAGCCGCAAACCTACGAGTTTGACAGCGACCATAAGTTCACCCAAGTCATCGAGCAACTTTACCCGTCGCCGTTCTACCATGGTCAGCTGCGTTTCATCACCACTTACACGGGCACGTGGTACATCAAAGGCGACTCGCTTTACCGCCACCACAATGCCGGTTGCGACTTTAAGGTCGACAGCACGGGCATCACCTATTCGCCGGAGATGCGCGATAAAGTGGAAGAAATCATGAAACAAGTGAATGAAATGGGTGAGCAGAGAAAGCGGCAGCAATACCCCGACGCAGTGCGTGCCGCTGCCATCGACAAGTCGGGCAACAAGATTGAGCTCACTTTCCCCGAGAACGACAACAACGGTCGCGTGTTCTACCTCGTCAGGGCCGACAAGCAGGGCTAATTGCAACAAAGGAGTGTGCCAAAAACGGCCTGTATTTGAA
>CAMVDK010000174.1 GCA_947166165.1 uncultured Porphyromonadaceae bacterium | reverse complement strand
TCCCATGCCGGGCCCCACCTCCAGCAGGGGCTGGTGGCGGTGGTTGTCGACGGTGGCGGCAATGCGCCGCGCCACGTCGAGGTCGGTCAGGAAGTGCTGGCCGAGCGACTTTTTGGCTCTGACTCGCATGGGTGTCTGGTTTTTTGTTTTCAACCTGCAAAGTTACTAAATAATGCACAAATCGCAAAGGGCAAGGCGCAATTTTTGGGCTAGGCCGCCGCGAAACGTACGCGAGGGCGCCGCGGAACGCGTGCAATACGCGCGTTTCGCGGCGTTTCGAGTGCGATGCGCTGTTGGGCCGGATGCGCGCTGCATCCCCAGAGGGCGCGGATGCGGTTCTTGCCGCCGGGCCTATTCCTGCGCCGTGCCTTCGAGCACGATGGTGATGGCGGCGTTGACGTCGGCCACATCCAGCTTGCCGTCGTGGTTGATGTCGGCAACGCTCATTTTGGCCGGCTCGTATTCCAGCAGCATGTTGAGCAGGCGGTTGATGTCGGTCACATCGACGGTGCCGTTGAAGTCGATGTCGCCGGGCGGGTTGAGTTTGTTGATTTCGCGCGTGAGCCACGGCGAGCGCTTCTGAATCCACTGCGGACGGTACAAGAAGCTGCTGTATACCAGATACTTCGACCCCCATCGGTTGTTGTTGTACTGCAGCGAGTAGGAGATGCCTGAGCCTTCGGGCGACTTGCGCAGGGTGGTGAACAGCGTGTTGAGTGTGTCGTAGAGCGTGGGACTCACCTGGCGCCAGAGCGTCACGTATTGCTCAACGAAGGTGCGGTCGGGGTTGTTGAACAGCGAGCGGAAAAAGCAGATGTGTGGGGGCGACCACCCCACGGTGTCGGCCTCGGTGGAGTCGAAATCCCACATCAGGGGCATGAAAATCTTGGTGGTGTCGGAGCGGTCGGCTTTGCAGTAATAGCGGTTGGTGCCGGCGTAGTCTTTGGTCATGAGTATGTCGTGGCCCAGACACCAGGCGGCAAACGAGTGCACGTCGAGCAGGGTGGGGTAGTAGTCGCGCGCGTAGCTGCGCTCCATGTCGTAGAGCAGCGAGGTCATGTAGGCCACGTCGTCGTCGGTCATGTCCTCGGGCTCGGGATACTTGAAGGTGAAGCGCAGCGTGCTCCACTGCAGCGAGTGGATGTAGAGCGGCTCGTTCCACCAGTAGGGGTCGCTCTCGAAGATGAAGCCGGTTTTCGACACGTTGATGCGGCAGTCGGTGTTGCGCCTGACCGACTCCACGAGCATGTAGATGCCCTCATACTGCCCGTTGATGACCACGTTCACGTAGCGGTAGCCGGGTGTCCAGGGCATGCCCAGCAGGCGGTTGAGCTCGAAGCCCATCATGGTCTTGAACGTCTCGTCGCAGATGAGCAGCCAGTTCTTGTCGCTGTGGTCGATGGTGTCGCGCATGAGCAGGTCGGCCTTTTTCTGCAATTTGATTTTGTAGGGCTTCTTGTCGTAGTAGGCGCTGGAGTTGCCGCGAATTTTGATGGTCATTCCGCTCTCGTCGGCCACCCACTCGCCGGTGTCGTAGAGGATGCTGTCGCCCAGGGTCATGCGCATGCGGCCGGGCACCTTGGTGGCATTGGTGATCGACTGCCCCCAGGCACCTTCGGGAGCGCTGACGTAGTCGCAAGTGGGCCACACGCTGTCGATGGTCACGATGTCGAGCACGGGGATTTTCAGCCGCGAGAGCCGGGCGAAGGGCAGCGAGTCGTTGTCGGGGCCCATGCCCAGCATGCGCTCGGCCTTCGAGGCCATCGGGATGCTTTGCAGCAGGGTCAGCACGGCCGCAAGCAGCAGAAGGCCGCGGCGGCGCGGGGGGGAGAAGCAGAGGCTGTTCATGAGTTGGGCGTTAATTGGGGTGAATATCGCTGCAAAGGTAGTAAATAATTCTGACTCAAACAATGTGGCCGGTGTCAAAACCGTGTCGCGGCGCGCGATTGTCGCGGCATTGTCATGCCGCCCGCGCGGGTGCAGGGCGGCGGGCCGGGGGGCGTCACTGCAGCCAGAGCGCGGCCACCTTGCGCCTGATGGCGATGATGTTGCCGGCGGTGATGAGCGCCATGATAGCGGTGCCCACGCCGATGGCGGCCCACAGGCTGGCCTGCGGCAGCTGGAAGGCCTCGATCATGGGCAGGTAGGCGCGGCGCGCGAGCACCAGGCCCCCCACGGCCAGCACCAGCACGGCGGCGCCCACGGCCAGCACCAGCAGCACGTAGGGGCGCGACACCTGAGCCGGACTGTAGCCCAGCAGCAACAGGTCGCGCAGGCGCTGCGTGTTCTTCTGCAGCAGCAGGAAGATGGAGAGCATCAGCACAAAGAAGGCCAGCAGACTGATCACCACACCCACCACAATCACAATCGACGTGATCACGGTGAGGAAGTAACTCGCTTTGCTCGACTGGGCCTTGTCGCCGGCCACCTCGTAGTGATGATCGGCCATATACTGGTCAATCTTCACGTCGCCCGGGCTGTTCACCTCCACGATGAGCCGCATGGGCTGCCGCTGGTTGCCGCTGCCGTAGCGCTCGTTGGCCCAGCGCATGAACTCCTCGGGCACAATCACCGTGTTCAGCCGGCTGGAGAAGCCCACGATGCGTCCGGGCATGGTCTCCGTCAGCCCGTTGCCGCTGAAGGTGAACTGCAGCGGAATCATGCCCACCTGCCCCTCGCTGATGCGCGGCAGGCCCTGTGTGGCGGCGAAGCCGAAGTTGTAGAGCGAGAGGTAGTCGCGTGCCACAATCACGGGCAGCTCGGGCCGGGAGGGGTCGAATGTCCAGTCGGCGTCGGCCACGTCGATGAAGTCGGTGGGAATGGTCTCGAAAAAGAACTGGCTGTGCATGGCGCGACCGCTCTCGCCCAGGCCCACGGTGGCGTAGATGGCAAACTCGCTGCTCGCAAAGCGCCCCACCTTGCGGCACCAAGGCTGCGCCTCGATGTCGGCGATGGCGCTGTCGGCAAACTCGCTCGAGCCGCCCATCATGGCTCCCGCACCCGTCACCGAGCGCGTCACCACCAGGTAGTCCTTGCGGATAAACGACTCGTCGTCGCTGAACACAGGTTGCACGTCGCGGTAGAACTGAATGGCGAGAATCACTATCGTGAGTCCCACCAGGTTGGCCAGCCCGAAACCTATGAGCTGCACCGGGCTGATGTTGGTGCGCAGCAGTTTCCAAAGCAAAAAGTCGTGGCTCATGTCGCGCCAAGATTAACGTGAGGGGTTGCTGAAAAACAATTGATTCTGAATCAAGAAGCTGTCGGGCTGTTGCGGCTTTTGCCGTGCGAGAGCACAAGGCAAAAAGCAACCGCCGAGTTTCGTGAGTACAAAATTACAGTTTTTTTTTCAAAGCGCGATGATTCGGGCTAAGATTTTGCCCGAATCCCCCTCTCCCCCGGCCTTCATGATGGGCGTACCATCGCTCAGGCAATCGAGCGGGAGCCCTTCCGCCTCGAGGTGGTAGGCTCAACACGGTGCTTCGATGCGGTCGGTGCCTTGCGCTTCGTTGAAGTCGATGATGTCTTGGATGAGATGGCGCAGGTCGTGCTCTTGGCTGATGTCTTCGTGATTGGTTATGAAATCGGAGGCGTATTGCCACTCGCTTGGGCTGTAGGCTTGTGCCGTGGGATAGTCGGGGCCGTGATGCAAGGGCCGGTGCTCCATGAGTGTCTCAAAGAAGGACGTATAGGCGTTCTCCAACTGGTGGTTCTTGCGGATGCCTTCGGGCACCGTGTGCTCGCGGATGTAGTTCACCACATGCTCATGCATTCGTGCGTCGGTGGCCCACGACAGGAGGCTGCCGCGGGTCCAGAGGTGTACCGCGACAAAGAACTGCTCGTTGCGCGACAGGAATATCGATATTTCGCTTCCCCACTGGTCAAACGTCGTAGCCCCGCTGCTGCCGGGCATCGAAACGGTGGGGGCGGTGTGGATGATGCACACCATCTTCTTGTTTACGTCGCTCTGCAGCCTGGCGATTTCGTTCAGTCGCTCATCGCTGGCCTCGACGGAGTCGAAAGTGTTGCAGTCGATATAGTCGATCAGCACTTTGGCGGGCAACGACTTCACCCTCGATGCCTCCAGCAGTTTGGGGCACGGTGTCGCGCCCGCGCCGTGGAACACCTCGTTGGCCACCTGTTTGACCACCTCGCGTGCGCCGAACGTGTAGCCGGTCTCGAGGATGAGCAGCGGGATGCGGTGAGCGCTCTCGAAATATTCTTTGAGCATCGTCTTGAGTGCTTCGCGCTCCAGGGCAAATGCCGGCTCCACGTCGTCTCTATCGTTCAAACGCCGGAAGAGCGACGCCAGTTTCGCATTTGCCATGACGGACTGCTCGGTGGGCGCACCCAGTTGCAGTCTCATCTGCTGGGCCATGTCGGCGAAAAAATTGCGATGCAGCACCTTGGATATGCGCGCGAGCAGCTCCATGTCGATGCTCAAGCGGCTGAATATGTCGTAGGCATTGGTGCGTGATGTGTTGATGCGCTTTGCAAACTCGTCGATGGTCATTCCCTTGGCGGTTCACTTCTTCTCTGATAATGGCAGGTCGTCGTTACCGGTGAGGATTGACACCGGCTTGACCAGATGGCACAGCAGCAAACCGGCGGCGGTCACAGCCACGTGACCCTAGAACGGCAGATGGGCCGTAATGCCCACCCACACCACCAGCAGCGGGACGCAGATGAAAGTGATGCCTGCCAGCAGTACAAGCGAGGCAAAAATCAATTTGAGCATGTTATTATCTCCTTTCGTTTTATTTTTCATGGTGCAAAGTTACGGGTGTTTCGTGAACCCGAAAACAATTTCGCGTCGGTATGTCTTGACACCCGCTGTCGGGAAAAACTGGACAACACTCAATGGGTTGAAAACCAGTCGAATCGGATGAATCGAATGCAGCCAGCCGCCATCGCGGGGGAGGCGAACAGTCACATCTTGAGCTGCTCGTCGTAGTCGAGGTTGAGGTGGTTGCCCACCGAGGTGACGACGATGGCGGCGCCCTGACGGTGGGCTTCGGCGGCAAACAGGCCGGCCACGATGCTGTTGTTGGCCTGGTCGAGGTGGCTCACCGGCTCGTCGAGCAGGAAGAAGTCGGTGCGCTGGCACAGCGTGCGGATGATGGCCACGCGCTGCTGCTGCCCGATGCTGAGCCGCGCCACCGGCGTGAGCACCTTGTCGGCGATGCCGAGCCGCGCGAACAGGTCGAGAATCTCGTCGTCGGTCTTGTGGGCGGTGAGGCGGTTCTTGAGCTGCACGTTCTCCAGGGCCGTGAGCTCGCCGAACAGACGCATCTCCTGCGGCAGATAGGCGATGGCCGTCTGGCGCACTTGGCACCACTGCGGCACGCCGAGCGTGGCGATGTCGGTGCCGTCGAAGGCGATGGTGCCGCTGTAGTCGCGGCGGTAGCCGTAGATGTAGCTGCACATCGACGACTTGCCAGTGCCGCTCTCGGCCACGATGAGGTAGCGCTTGCCGCGTTGCAGCTTGAGCGGACACTGCCACACCTGGCTCGGCACCGGCTCGCGGCCGGCAAACACCGCCGGAAGGGCGTTGATGAGTTCGATGGTATGCATAGGTCAGAATCCGAGTGTGATACCCAGCGTCCAGGTCTTGTCGAGTTTGGGTCCGGCGCCGCTGGCGAACACTTGCTGCGGGCTGTAGCGGAAGTAGGCCCCCAGGCCGTGCCAGGTGAGTCCGGCCAGCAGATCGAAGGTGATTTTGCGCTGCCGCAGGCCGTGGGTGGTCTCGCGGTGCTTGGTCTTGTCGGTCTGGTAGTTGTAGTCGTAGCTGGCATAGCAGTTCCAGTCCATCACACAGCCTCCATAGGCCCAAAAGCCTTTGCCGAAGCCCTTGGCATAGAGCAGCGGGAACTGAACGGTGTAGTTGTGTAGCGTGGCGCTTGGCTTCTCGTGGGCCGGTGGCACGGTGGCGATGTCGATGTCGCCCTGCTCGTTGGCGGTCACGAACTGGAAGTCGCGCTTGAGCCGGTACTGGCGATGCTGATAGCCGATGCCGAGCGAGAGGCGGTTGCGGTTGCCAAACTTGTAGGCCCCGCCCAGGATGTTGAGGATGCCCCACTCATGGGTGAGCTTGGGTGCGCCGGTCCAGTTGTCGTGGGCGCTGGTGCCGCCCCAGCCGAAGTACACACCGCTGAGAAACAGCTCAAACTGGTGCTTGCCGCACTTGCTGGTGTCGCTCTTGGCCATAGGAATGCGCACCGTCCAGTCGCGCCCTTCGCGCTCCGAGGTGCTCAACCCCTCCTTGCTGTGGCAGGCCTCATACTGATAGGTTTTGCCGGCGTCGCCGTTGATACCCTTCACATCCACTTGAACTCGGCTGCTGGTTTCGGTGATCACCACCTGGTTGGCGTTGTTGATGACGCGCACGGTGTCGGCCGAAGCCCAGGCCGCACACCCCATGGCCGCCCAGGCCGCCACGACAATTATTCCCTTAAATCTCATGATGAAAGATGCATTTAACAAAAACGGTGCAAAATTAGTGCAAACCGAGCGCAAAACAAGCAAGCTCGCTTGCTTTTTTGCCGAGGTGCAGCCTAATTTCGCGATTATGGCGCAAAATTAGTGCAAACCGAGCGCAATGGCAAGAAAACGGCAAGCAAAATTTATGGGTACTATCTACTTGTTGTCCCCAAGTCAGGCCTTGAAAATGGCGAGCGAGAGTGTGTCGGAACCGTGAAAGGAATGCGGAATTGCCCGAAGGGCAACATTTTTATAACCCTGGGTCACCGCGCAGCGGTGGCCCAGGGGAAAGGATGCAACCAAAGTGCCTCTGAAGGAGGCCACACGAGGGTGAGGGGGAATACTGCAGCCACAGTGGCCTCCTTCAGAGGCATTTC
>CAMVDK010000173.1 GCA_947166165.1 uncultured Porphyromonadaceae bacterium | reverse complement strand
GCCACATACTTGTTCGGCCACACGTAGCGCCCCCACCGCGGCCAGGCCTGCGAGTTGCGTGCTTCGGCCCCGCCGCTGGTGAGCACGTTGGCCATCGAGTCGATGGTGGCCATCAGGCGGTCGTCGCGGAAGTTGGCGCGGCGGTACTGCGCCCAGCGCTGCTTGAGCGCGCTGGTGTAGGCCGGGTCGGTGTTGAGCTTATACCACCAGAAGGGCACGAGCTGCGTGTCGCCGGCGTTGTTCATGATGTCGTTGCTGCGGTAGAACCACGTGTCGGTGCGCCAGCCGTCGTAGTAGTTGCTGTTGCCGTAGGCCAGGTTCAGGTCCCAGAGCACCATCTTGAACCGCGGGTCCTCGCTGTCGCGGCGCTTGAAGAACTTGGCGCTCAGGCGGTAGCCGTCCACGTTGTGGGCCAGCTCCTCGGCAAGCTGGTAGTCGATAAACGATGTCACATCCACATATTTCGCATAGCCCACCTCCGGGTCCTTGTAGTTGCTCGAGGCAAAGGCGTTCTCCATGGCGTCGAAGGCTCCGTTGATGTAGTCCACCTGCTCCGGTGTCATGTCCTCATATTCGGGTGTCTTATACTGGACGTGCACATACTGGTAGTTATATTCCCAGCCATAGTTGTTCACCGGGTGGTGCTTCGAGGTGTAGGTCACCTCGTCGGTGCGGTCCACTTCGAGGATGTAGCCGCCGGTGAGGTCGTCGCCGCTCTCGCCCGGGTCGTCGAGGTGGAGCCGGTGCTTGCCCTTCGACACCACCTCGGTCATCACATACACGCCGTAGTAGGTGCCGTCGAGCAGCATCTCGCAGAAACGCGTGTCGGGCGTGAAGTCCATCCACCGCCTCGAGAGTTCGAAGGCCAGCGCGTCGCGCATCATGCTTTTGTCGGAATAGGGGGCGAGCATGGCCCAGTTGTTGTCCTTGCCCATGCCCAGGATGTTGACCTTCACCTTCTGCCCGTTCTCCTCGAGAGGCGCGTCGAGCGTGCGGAACGAGTAGGGTTTCTTGGCACTGCTGGTGAACGACGTGTTGCCTCGGTAGCGCAGGGCGATGTAGCCCTCGTAGTCGATGTGCTGACCGGGGTGCGCCACCGTGTCGGCATAGTTGAGTTGGCCCTCGCCGTTGTCGATGATTTTCATGCGGGCCGTGATGCGCTCATAGCGGTCGATGGTCGCGCCGTCCACATCGATAAACACAATCGGCAAGTTGGTGCTCGTGAGTTCCACCTGGGTGTTGTCGGGAGGATAGTTCACGGCAGTGTCCCACCACTGAGCGTTCACCACACCGGCCGTAAAGCCCATTGCCAAGAGAAGGAAAAGTATTCGTTTCATGCCAAAAATTGTTTCAGACTACAAAATTAGTGCAAGTTGAGCGCAATGCAAAACAAAAAACAAAGTTTTTGATTTTGCATTGCCGAAACGCAGCCTAATTTGGGCGGAGTCAAAACTAGTGCAAACCGAGCGAAAAACAAGCAAGCTCGCTTGCTTTTTTGCCGAGGTGCAGCCTAATTTCGAGGGTGAAACCCTCAACATTAGTGCAAGTTGAGCGAAAAACATCAAGCTTGCTTTGATTTTTCCGAAACGCAGCATAATTTCGCCTTTTTGAGGCAAAATTAGTGCAAACCGAGCGAAAAGGCAAAGCTTGCTTTGATTTTTTGAATAAACTTGGCTGCACCTCAGCAATTGAAGCAAACTTCATTGCATTCGGTTTGCGCAAGTTTTCCAAAACGCAGCACGCAAAGCGCGATGAAGGCGTTTGACTCGGTCATCCAGAGTCGCCGCGCCATTGAAAAGCGGTCCACAAGGCGGTCATGGGCTGGGCCACGCCGGTCTTGTGGACCGCGGTCACTTTGGTTGAGCTTCGGTTGCAAGCTCAGCGTGTTTCACTCGTCGTCGTTGTTCTTGCTGCGGCTTCGCGAGCGGTGTTCTTTCTTGCTCGCGGTGCTGGAGCTGGTGTCTTTCTCCTCTTTGAGGTCGATCTCGTTGTGGTCTTTGTCGATGACGCGGTACTCCAGGTAGTTGAGCGTCTGGTCGGGCTTGATGGTGAACCGGCGGCCGAACTCGCGCCTCCAGCGGAAGTATTCGCTGATGAGGCCTTTCTTGAGATAGGCATCGACAAATGGATGCACATACATGATGAAGTTGGTGGTTCCCAACGAGTTGATGAGATAGTCGATTTTATCTTTCAACTTGTCGGTGAACAGCAGCGAGGGTTGCACCACGCCTTTGCCACCGCACGACGGGCAGGTCTCCTCGGTGGTGATGTCGAGTGCGGGTCTGACGCGCTGGCGCGTGATCTGCATGAGTCCGAATTTGCTCAGTGGCAGGATGTTGTGGCGTGCGCGGTCCTTCGACATCAGCTCCTTCATGTGCTGGTAGAGCTGCTGCCGGTGCTCGGCCTTTGCCATGTCGATGAAATCGATGACGATGATGCCGCCCATGTCGCGCAGGCGGAACTGACGTGCGATTTCTTCGGCGGCGAGCAGGTTGACGTTCAAGGCGTTGCTCTCCTGGTCGGTCGACGCTTTCGAGCGGTTGCCAGAGTTGACGTCGATCACGTGCAGGGCCTCGGTGCTTTCGATGATGATGTAGGCTCCGGAGCGGAACGAGACGGTTTTTCCGAACGAAGTCTTGATTTGACGTGTGATGCTGAACTTGTCGAAGATGGGTGCATCGTCGGTGTAAAGTTTGACGATGTCGGCCCTCTCGGGTGCAATCAGGCTCACATAGTTGTGAATTTGCTCAAAGACATCGGCATCGTTGACGGTGATGCTTTCGAAGTCGGGGTTGAAGATGTCGCGAATCTCGCCCACTGCTCGGCTCTCCTCTTCGTAGAGGAGCGACGGCGGGGTGGAATACTGCAGCTTGGCAATGGCGTCGTCCCAGCTCTTGAGCAGCACTTTGAGCTCGGCGTTGAGCTCGGCGGCCCGCTTGTTCTCGGCCGAAGTGCGGATGATCACGCCAAAGTTCTTGGGCTTGATGCTCTCGATGAGTGCCCGCAGGCGCCGTTTCTCGGCGTGGTCCTTGATTTTCTGCGACACCGAGATTTTGTCGTTGAACGGTGTGAGCACCAGGAATCGCCCGGTGAAACTGATTTCGGTGGTGAGCCGCGGGCCTTTGGTGGAGATGGGCTCTTTGGCCACCTGCACGATGAGTTCCTGTCCCTGTTCGAGCACGTCGGCAATGGCGCCGTGCTTGCTGATGTCGGGCTGGAGCTGCAGCCGGGAAATGCTTGCGGGCTTCTTGCCTTTGCTGTCGCGCACCGACTTGATGAATTGAGCGTAGGAGTTGAACTGTGAGCCTAAATCAAGGTAATGAAGGAATGCGTCTTTGGAGTACCCCACGTTGACAAACGCGGCGTTGAGTCCTGGCATGAGCTTCTTCACCTTGGCAAGATAGAGGTTGCCCACGGCATAGGAGGCGTCGCGCGACTCTCGTTGCAGCGACACCAATCGGCCGTCCTCGGTGAGGGCGGTGTTGATGGTGGTGGGCGTCACATCGACTACTAAGTCACTTCTCATCTCAGAAGGTGTGGTTGTTGATCACATAATCAATGGTTGCTGTCCGTGCCGCCAAGCGCTGGCGCCGGCGGCCGGGGGCTCATTACACACAAAGAACAAACTCATATGCTGCAGCGCGGCTACGTCAGATGAGTTTGTTCTCAGTATGACATAATCGATGAAAGAATCAATTATTTTTTGTTTTTATGACGATTCTTTCTAAGTCTTTTTTTGCGCTTGTGCGTTGCCATCTTGTGGCCTTTACGTTTTTTTCCGCTTGGCATGTTGCTTAGGTGTTAAGTGTTAGTAAATGTGTTATCTCTGTTCGCCGTCACGCTTGGGTGCGACTAGCGCATCAATTCTCGGCTTTGGCCTCGTCCTCGTTCTTGACCTGGGCCATGAAGACCTTGGCGGGCTTGAAAGCCGGTATCTTGTGCTTGGGGATGATGATGGTTGTGTTCTTGGAAATGTTGCGCGCCGTCTTCTCGGAACGCGTCTTGATGATGAAACTGCCAAATCCGCGCAGATAGACGTTCTCGCCGTTGGCTAACGAGTCCTTCACCGTTTCCATGAACTTCTCGATGGTCACCAGCACGGATGCTTTGTCAACTCCAGTTTGCTTAGCGATTTCGCTAACGATGTCTGCTTTTGTCATTTTGTGTTAATATCTAATTTTTTGATAATAATTTGATTTTCATGTAAATGCACATTGTCCGAAGAGCCGTTCCACAGCCGCTTTGCACTGCCGCAGCAGCCCATAAAAAACGGCTTGTGACAAGCCCCTTCGAAAAATGCGGTGCAAATATCGCAATAATTTTTCAATTAAGTGCTATCATTCAGCAATTTTTGCCGTTTTTTTTAGAAAATTTGGCCTTGCCTACCCTTGTCGAGAGCATATTGCCCGATTTTTCGGTAGCCAAAGCCACCGCAAAGGGGGATGCCGAAGCAATGCGAGGCCGGCTTCACTTCCAGCGCGGCAGCGTTTCGCTGATGGAATATTCGATTTCTCTGGCCCGGCTGGCCTGCGAATCGGGATTTTTGCCTAAATTTGCCGCATGAAAAGCGATGATTCCACCTTCGAGGGCGTGACGACGGTGTTTGTCGACCTCGACGACACGCTGTGGGACTTCGGCGCCAACAGCCGCTTGGCGCTTCGCCACACCTACGACCACTTCGGCATTGCCCGCTGGCAGCCGGACTACAACCAGTTTGCCACCACCTACGAGACGCGCAACGCCGAGCTATGGCACGCCTACCACCACGGGCTCGTGACGCGCGACTTCCTGCTCGCCGAGCGCTTCCGCCACGCGCTCGTGCAGTCGGGCTGCACGGCCCACGCCACCGCCCTGGGGGCAGCCATGAACGAGTGCTACCTCACCCACCTGGCCACGCTGCCGGCCCTGGTGCCCGGCGCACGCGAGCTGCTCGAGCACCTGCACCGCCACGGCTACGGCGTGCATGTGCTCAGCAACGGTTTCGCCGGTGTGCAGCAGCGCAAGCTGGCCAGCGCAGGCATCGGCCACCTCGTCGACAGCCTGGTGCTCAGCGACGACTGCGGCATCACCAAGCCGCAACGCGGCATCTTCGACCACGCGCTGGCCGTCACAGGAGCCACCACCGGCAGCGCCGTCATGATTGGCGACGACCCCGACACCGACATCGCCGGGGCGCACAACGCCGGATGGCGCACCATCTACTTCAACGCCAAGCAGCGCCCGGCCATGCCTGGCACAGCCGATGCCGAAATCGTCCACCTGAGCCAGGCCACCCTCTTGCTGCAAGGCAAGCCGGGCCGGCAAGCCACTTGACCGCCTCACCTAATTATAATAGGGGGAATATTCGAAAAATGCCTGCCCCAGATTCGCCCCGATTGCAAAAAAAAGTGTAACTTTACACCCTGATTTCAAACACCCATCGTCGATGAAGCATATCTCGATCCCATTGCTGGTCATCAGCGTATTGGCAATCAGCGTGTTGACGTATTCATGCAGCAGCCAGCCGACTACTGGCGAGGGAGCCGCGGCCGACACCGTGGCCACTGCCGTCATCAAGCTGGCCGACACCACCTCGTTCAAAAAAGCGAACGGCGACGTGTGCACCATCTATGCCGAGGCCACGTTCAACTACCCCACCGCCTATGCCGACCAGGCCTCGCTGGCCAAGCTGCAGCAACTCTATTCTACCAGCGTGCTCGAGGCCCCCGATTCGCTCACGCTGGCCGATGCCATGCAGCAGTGCGTGGCCAGCAGCCTGCACCAGTACGACTTCACCACGCCCGCCCAGGCCGACTATGCCGACTATGCCGACGAGGAGGCGCTGCCCGTGACCACCTACCACACCAGCAGCAGCATCCAGGTGTGCTACAACCGCAACGGGCTGCTCACCCTGTGCCGCATCGACGTGGTGAAGAAGGACAGCACCGTGACCTCGGTCACCCACCGCTACAGCACCTTCGACCTCAAGCGAATGGCCCTCGTCGAGCTGCGCGACCTTGTGCGCGACGATGCCGTAGCCGAGGTCACCAAGCTGCTGCGGCAACGGCTGCTCGAGCAGAACAACGTGCAGAACACCGAGCAGCTCAACGAGCTGGGCTACTTCAACGTCGACAACCTGACGGCCACACGCAACTTCTGCTTCGAGCCGCAGGGCGTCACCTGGTCGTTCCAGCCCAACGAGCTGGCTGTGAACGCCGTGGGCGAGCCCCGCATCACACTCACCTACGAGGCCCTGTCGCCGCTGGCTTGCGACGGCTCGGTGCTCGAACGCCTCTATTGACCCATGCAAGTCATCCAGCACTATTTCCCCGAACTCGACAGCCACCAGCAGGAGCAGATGGCCACACTGCTGCGACTCTACCCCGAGTGGAACGCCAAAATCAACGTCATCTCGCGCAAGGACATCGACAACCTCGAGGTGAACCACATCGTGCACTCGCTCAGCCTGGCCAAGTTTGTGCGCTTCACCCCGGGCACGCGGGTGCTAGACCTGGGCACCGGCGGCGGCTTCCCGGCCATCCCGCTGGCCGTCTACTTCCCGCAGGCGACGTTCCACCTCGTGGACCGCACGCTCAAGAAACTCAAAGTGGCCGACGACGTGGCCCGGCAAGCCGGACTCGGCAACGTCACCATCCAGCACGGCGATGTGAAGGAGGTGAAAGGGCAATTCGACTTTGTGGTCAGCCGAGCCGTGATGCCGCTGCCGCAAATGGTGCCCCTGGTCAGGCGGCTCATCGCGCGCGAGAGCCACAACGCGCTGCCCAACGGGCTGCTATGCCTCAAGGGTGGCGACCTGAACGACGAGCTGCAGCCGTTCAAGAAACAGGCGCTCGTCGACGACCTGGCCAACTACTTCAAAGAAC
>CAMVDK010000172.1 GCA_947166165.1 uncultured Porphyromonadaceae bacterium | reverse complement strand
TGTCGCACCTGCGGCACTCGCAGGCCCAGAAACTCATCGCCCTCGCCATACTCGCCCGGTCCGGTCTTGAAAAAGCGCAGCAATTCCTTCCGCTGCTTCTCGTTGCGCATGCCCTCCAGGTGGGCTATCAACTCGTCGGCACCATTCATCGCAATAATTCCTTATAGAAAACACTATCCTCTCACCTCGTCGAGCGCGCCGGTCACCGAGTCGATGATGAAGCCGCGCACTGCCACGTCGCGCGGCATCAGCGGATGCGTGGCGATGGTGGCCACCGTGCGGCGCACGCTCTCGTGCGTGT
Organism: uncultured Porphyromonadaceae bacterium; assembly: GCA_947166165.1. Classification (GTDB taxonomy): domain Bacteria; phylum Bacteroidota; class Bacteroidia; order Bacteroidales; family Muribaculaceae; genus Sodaliphilus. Next base: position 6,563 of record CAMVDK010000172.1, on the reverse strand, counting down.
CCTTGAAGCCCTCGAGCCAGCCGTCGAGGTCGATGCCGCAGCGCGCCACGGTGTCGAGCGTTTGCTGCGTGATGCCCCGCTTGAGCATCGCCTCACGGAAATGGGTGAAACTCATGTGACACGCTCCGCAGTTGCTGTGCGCCACCACCATGATTTCCTCCACACCCCGTTCGCAGCCAGCCACCAGCAGGCCGCGCATGGCCGAGTCGAAGGGCGAAATGACGAGTCCACCGGCGTTTTTGATCACCTTGGCGTCGCCATTGCGAAGGCCCAATGCCGCCGGAAGCAACTCGGTGAGCCGCGTGTCCATGCACGAGAGCACGGCCAGCCGTTTGTCGGGATACTTGTCGGTCACATACTGCTCATAGCCTTTCGAGGCCACAAAGCGCTTGTTGAATTCAAGAATGTCGTCAATCATCGTTCATAGTGTTTTTAATGGTGCAAATGTACGAAATTTCGGCCGATGCGGCAAGCATTCGCCATCGGCTCGCCCCCGAACGCTCCGCTCCACTATCATCGTAAAACATTTAAATATTATTAAAATTCGATTGAAATTTATCGAAATTCGATGAATCGATATATCTTTGCAGCGGATTTAGGAACTAAAATTATTTCGTTATGGAAAACAAATCGACAAAGACTTTGAGGGTTTTGTGTGTGATTGGGCTCTTCTGCATCGCCTTGTGGGTGACCTTTTATGCCGTTCAGACCTATTATGTGCTGACCACCGGCAGCGGTCACGGCGTGATCAACTGGGGTTCCCCCCGCATGGGCCTGAAGCTGACCCTGCTGGTGATGAACCGCATCACCATCGTCCTGATGGCGGGACTGACAGCGGCTTTCGTGTACAACATCCTCAAATATCTGAAGGGTGGCACGATCTTCAACCACGCCAATGTGGTGCTGCTGTGGGTGATGACCATTGTGCTGCCCATCCACTCGTTTGTGAGCGACAACATGAGCATCGCCTGCTCGCCGTCGGAGCACTTCGACATCGTGCTCACCGACTCCCCGTTTGTCTATGCCTTTGTGGCGTTGCTCATGGCCTTGCTCTACAAATTGGCCTACGATGCCGCTGAGGAACAAAAGTTAACCATCTAAACCGTTGTGCCCTATGATTATTGTGAACCTTGATGTGATGATGGCCCGCCGCAAGATGTCGCTCAACGAGCTCAGCGAACGCGTGGGCATCACCGTGGCCAACCTTTCGATATTGAAGACTGGCAAAGCCAAAGCCGTGCGCTTCAGCACGCTCGACGCCATCTGCCGTGCACTCGACTGCACGCCCGGCGACATTCTGGAATATAGCGACAACGAGAATAACAACCAATAAATAAACGGAATTATGAAAAAGATTTCAGCCTTGCTACTGCTGGCCGCCACCGCGCTGCCCGACGCTTGCTTGGCCGGCAATGCAGCCGACACCGACACCGTGAAGGTGGTCGACACGCCCCGGCAAGTGGTCGTCACCCAGAACGGCAACGAGGTGCTGCTCCACATCGATGGTAGTGCCACCGACCCCGGCTACCGCTACGAATACCGAGTCAAGCCCAAACGCCGTGGACGCCTCTTCACCGCGTGCCGCGAGGGGAGCGAAGTGGAGTTCCACCACCCGTTCAGTAAATGCGACAGCGCTGGTATGCAGCACCACTTCGAGGTGTTTCTGAGCGACGTGTACTTCGGATTTGGTGGCCACAGCATCGATGCGGCCAACCGCGACGCCGTCAACAAATCGATGTGCCAAATCGGCGTGCTCAACTTTGTGGGCCTTGCCTACCTGTTCAACCAAAGCCGTTCGCGGGTGTCGCTCGGAGTGGGATTCGACTGGACGCAATATAGCATGCGCAACCCCTACCTTTGGAATCGCTCCGACGATGGCGTCGTGGGTTGGGAAAAAGGTGCCACCGACTACAACAAGCACCATGCGTTGCTGTCGGTCTACTCGTTGCAGTTCCCGCTCATGTACCGCCATTCGCTGGGCAAAAGATGGGGCATCGCCGCTGGCGCAGTCATGAATTGGCACTGCTACGCCAGTTTCACCAACAGCCATCGCGACGACGTGAACGACTACAGCGTCACCACCCACGGTTTGCATCAGCGCAAACTGTCGTTCGACTGTGTTGCCATGGTGACCTGGCACGGCATAGGAGCCTACTTCCGTTTTGCTCCCCAATCGGTGTTCAAGGCCGGGTTCGGCCCGGAGATGAAAAACCGCTGGACGCTGGGATTTGTCCTCGGCGGGTGGTGAAAGACCGGCAGCGCGTGTGAATCCCGGCATTTGACGATGGAGTTAAAGTTATGTTATCGATAAAATAAACCAAGGCCCAGGCCCTGTGTGCGACGCATCGGGCCTGGTTGCGTTTTTTTTGTGGCGCATGTATTTTGCCAATCTCATTTTTTATATGTAATTTTGCACATCAACTCTAAACCATCATTCATCATGAAAGAGAAAGTATTGCAAGCCATGCGCGAAGCTGGCAAGCCGGTGAGCGCCGGCGAAGTGACCAAGATGCTCGAAGCCGACCGCAAGGAGGTCGACAAGGCGTTTGCCGAACTGAAGAAAGAGGGTGCCATCACGTCGCCCATCCGCTGCAAATGGGCTCCAGCCTGAATCGGTTAGCGCTATGGCCCACAACTGCGAGAATTGCAAGTTCCGCGCCCACTACGACCGCAAGCCCGATTCACTACTCGGACGTTTATGGCGCTGGCATATCAACTTCTGCCCAGGCTGGAAGGCCTACTTCAACAGCCGCACCGCCGAGCAGAAAGCAGAGCTGAGAGCGAAATACCATTTCGACAAGTATCAACAAGACACGCCATGAACCGTCGCGAAATGTTGCGCACCACGGGCACTGTGGTGGCGGCCACTACGCTATTAGGGCTTCCAGCTGTGGCGAAGGAGTTATCGGCAGACGGCAATGTTGCCGAAAAGCCTTCGGGCCGCACCGTGCTGGTGATTGGCGCGCACCCCGACGACCCGGAGACCGGCTGCGGCGGCACCATGCTGCTGCTCCGGCAAGCGGGCTACGATGTGGTGTGCGTCTACCTGACGCGCGGCGAGGCGGGCATCGCCGGCAAGAGCCACGACGAGGCCGCCGCCATCCGTGTGCGGGAGTGCGAGGCTGCATGCCGAATCACTGGCGCAAGGCACATCTTCATGAACCAAATCGACGGCAACACCGAGGTGAACCTGAAGCGCTACGCCGAAATGCGCGAGCTCATCGAGCGCGAGAACCCTGTGGCGGTGCTCACCCACTGGCCCATCGACGCCCACCGCGACCACGCCGTGTGTGGCATGCTTGTGCTCGATGCCTGGCGAAGACTCGACCGACGGTTCAAACTCTTCTACTTCGAGGTGATGAGCGGCGAGCAGACGCAGATGTTCGCCCCCACTCACATCGTCGATATCACCACGGTGAGCGACCTCAAGCGGCGCGCCTGCATGTGCCACGAGAGCCAGAACCTCGAACCCATCTACGACGGCTGGCACACGCCCATGGAACTCTTCCGGGGCATCCAGGGTCGCTGCCAGCGTGGCGAAGCCTTCATGCAGCACGACGGCGCACTGCCCGCGCTGCCGATTTGAGTATTACCGACAGAATTGCCGATAGAAAAAAAGACATAAGAACAAAAGCTTATAAGAATAAGAACATAAGCAATGTTATTTCTATAGAATTCATAAAACCTTTTGTTCTTTTGTCCACTCAAGTCAAAGGCTTTTGTTCTTATGTCTTTTTTCTGTCAATGCTGGAGCATGATGAGAATTGAACGAATTATGGACGTCAAGATTGAACCGAGTTGGAAGGCGGCGCTGGCCCGCGAGTGGGATGCCGACTATTTTGTCGCGCTCACGCAGTTTGTGCGCTCGGAGTACCACGCGCGCCAGGTGTTTCCGCCCGGGCCACAGATTTTCGCTGCCTTCGATACCACGCCCTTCGATGCCGTGAAGGTGGTCATCCTGGGGCAGGACCCCTATCATGGTCTTGGACAGGCCAACGGGCTGTGCTTCAGCGTGAACGATGGCGTTCCCTTCCCGCCGTCGCTGATGAACATCTTCAAGGAGGTGCACGACGACACCGGCGCACCCATCCCCGCCAGTGGCGACCTGAGCCGCTGGGCGCGTCAGGGCGTGCTGCTGCTCAACGCCACGCTCACCGTGGCCGCCCACCAGCCCGGCTCGCACCAAGGCCATGGCTGGGAGCAGTTCACCGATGCCGCGGTGCGCGCACTGGCCGAGCGGCGCGAGCACCTCGTGTTCATCCTCTGGGGCAGCTATGCCATCCGCAAAGGAGCGTTCATCGACCGCACCCGCCACCTGGTGCTCACCTCGCCCCATCCGTCGCCGTTGTCGGCCCACCGGGGATTTTTCGGCAACCACCACTTCTCGCAAGCCAACGCCTATCTGCGCCAGCACGGCCAGCCACCCATCGTGTGGTGACGCAGCATATCCATCACCACATGCTCACTACCCGGAAAATAACGGCAGCGCATCGCTCCGACACCCATTTGCGGCGGCTCTATGAGTCGGCTTTCCCCGCCGAGGAGCAAATCCCCTGGGCCGACCTCATGCGCCTCGTGGCTGAAATGCCGCTCGACTTCACGGCCTATTACCGCGACCAGGGCGAGGTGCTGGTCGGATTCACCATTGTGTATCCAAGGCCCGTGTTCAACTGGTTCTGGTATTTCGCCGTGCTGCCCGAGTTGCGCGGCCAAGGGCTGGGACAGCAAATCCTCAAACTGGTCATCGACACCTACCGCCACAGTTCCGTCATCCTCGACATGGAGGACCCCGGTCAGGCCGGCTGCTCCAATCCCGAGCAGCGGCAACGGCGCCACGACTTCTACCAGCGCAACGGCTTCCGAGACACGCACCTGAGCCGCACCTATGGCGATGTGGCCATGACCATCATGGTCAAGGGGCTGGGCCGCTTCACCATGCACGACTGGGACACCGTGGTCGGCGAGCTCAAGCGGCACTGGTGGCCCACTGAACTTGAAACGTCAGAGCAATGAAACGGATACTCATTTCATCGCTCCTCGTGCTGCTTTGGGCGGTGGCCCTGGCTGCAGAGCCGTTGCTCTCTACGGCTCGCTTCGTCGACAGTCAGCTGAAAACCTATCCAGCCATGCGCCTCCTCGACATTTACAAGACGTGTTTTCAAGACTACATGGGAGCCGAGCATCTGGTGGCCGACACGGCCTCGGCGCGTGCCTATCTCATGCAGGAACTGGCCATCATCCATCCTGCCGAGTTGCAGCTCTGGCTCTACGAGCCATGCGGGCCGCAGGGGAGGCACGTGCGCGTGAGCCTGCGCGTGGTGAGCGATGGCTTGGTCGATGCCGAGCGGCTGCTCGACGCTTTCGTGCGCAGCGCCGGCAAGGCACAGCGGCCCACCGTCGACGAGTGGAAGGCCGAGTGGGCGCGGCTGCTGGCCGACATGCTGCCAATGGTTGAGCACTTGCCGTACTTCGACAGCGACCGCCAGTTCATCGACGGCGTGCTTCAGCAAGGCCGCTACGCCATCAGTCACTCGCCCGACTACCGCCAGGCCTACCACCCGCACTACCGCATCGTGGAGCGCTCCATCTTCGAAGCCGAACTGCTCCCCCTGCTCAGCACCCCGTAGCCGATTGTGAATTCAGCATGGAATATTGAGCATAGAATTATTAAGGTGGGTTCAATAAATTGCAAAAAAGTAATGTAGGGTTTTGGCCGCCTTGGGTTGCTTGCTGGCATCTTTTGTCTCAACTGCTTGAACCGTAGCCCGCTACTGCTTCGCGCAGCTTGAGCCAAAACCTGCTCAGCAATCAAGCCCAATTCGGCTCAAGCAATTTATAGAACCCACCTAAAAGTGGAGGGTGTAGAGTTTGGAAGAATAATCAGCGAACCTCCCCTCCACCCGCCACAATGAGTAAGTCATCTACTTGCGAAACTTTACCCAACTTTCACGAAAGTTGGGTAAAGGTAATGGGTGATAGCGACCGTGCGCCTCGCACGTCCTGCTGCCCCAGAAAAAATCATCCATTATCTATTGTCAATTATCAAATTATCTGTATCTTTGCAGATTGATGTAAACGAGAGCAGGTTATGATTAATCAAGGATTCCGCCGCTATCCTGTGGGCAAGCAGGACTTCAAGCAGATTCGCGAGGGCGGGTTTGTGTATGTTGACAAGACGCGCTATGTGTGGGAGCTGGCCAACCGTTTCGGCGACTCCATCTTCCTGAGCCGCCCGCGCCGCTTTGGCAAGACGCTGCTGTGCTCCACGCTCAAGCACTATTTTTTGGGGCACCGCGAGTTGTTCGCCGGGCTGGCCATCGACAGCCTCGAGACCGAGTGGGCTCCGCACGCCGTGCTGCACTTCGACATGTCGCGCGCCAAGAGCGATGATGCTGCAGGAGTAAGAACAAACGTTGAGTTCCTGTTGAAATACTATGAAGAAGAGTATCATATCAAGGACAATCCCAAAGGGTTGGGAACGCGGCTGCAAAATCTGGTTCTTGCCGCTCACCGCCAGACGGGCCGCGGCGTGGTGCTGATTTTCGACGAGTACGACTCGCCGG
>CAMVDK010000171.1 GCA_947166165.1 uncultured Porphyromonadaceae bacterium | reverse complement strand
CAGTGTGGGCGGTCGAAGGTGAGGTGTGTGCAGTCGGCGTCGGTAGTGGCTACGGTCGACATGGGCTTGCAGAGGGTGAGTCGGTCGCGCTCGGTGTAGAGCCAGAGCTGCCACTTGGTGGGGAGTGCGCTTGCCTGTAGATAGCCGACGACGGTGCCCGGCAGCAGATGCACGTCGCTGCTGCCGAGCATGATGATGCGGTACCGCTCGTCGTGTCCCGCTGCGGCGCAGCGCTCGATGCCGAGTGTCATGTCCTCGTCGGGGAAATACCAAATGCCCTCCATGGGTTGCAGGTCGGCTTCGGCAAGCCTGACGCGCATGGAGTCCTCGTCGAGTCCGGGAAAGCACTCGGCCACATCGGGCACTCCCCCACCCCACGCCGCGAAGGGCATGAGCAACAGAACGAGTAAGAACGAGTGCAGGCAGCGTGTCATGGCTCGGGAGGAGGAATCAGTTGGTGGCAAACCGATAGGTGATGCCGAAAGAGAGGATTTCCTTGAACTGCCAGTGCTTCCAGTCCTTGTCGCGTGGGCGCGACTTGTCGTAGCGCAGGTGGGTGTAGATTTGCGTGTTGAGATACTTGGTGATGGAGAAGTCGAGCGTGTTCTCCCAGTCGCCTTGCACATAGCTATAGTCGGTGAAGACGTAGAATCGCGACTGCCACTGCACGTTGGGGTGAAGCTTCCAGTTGAGCTTGGCCTCGATGTTGCTACCAAAGCTGTGCTTGGTGTGGTGCCCGGCATTGATGCCGAAGGCCGTTGGGTCGAGGTCGGTGATGTTGCGACAAATCTTGAGGTTGTAGGACAGCGGAGCGATGGCCACGGTGATGGTTCGGTTGCCATCGGGGGTCTTGTGGTCGTAGGTCATACCGAGACCGAGGTTGAGTTCGCCCGGCGAGAGGAATGCGGCGGTCATGTCGCGCGTGTTGCTCTTGTAGTTGTTGAGGAACTGCGTTTTGAACTGGAGCATTGCGCTGTAGTACCAGTGCTTGACGGCTTTGTAGCCGAGCTGCGAGGTGAAGAGGAAATTGTCCTCGTTGATCATGTAGTCGCGAATGGAGTCACCGGGGGCGGTGGCGATGCCGAGTTTATAGGACAGCGAGTTGTTGAACAGCCAGTTGGGGTGCTTGTCCTGGTTGAGGTTGCAGTCCCACTTGATGTCGGCCAGGATGTTGAGGTTGTTCTGTCCACCCTGATACCAGTTGCCACTGATGTAGGCCTGCGTGAAGTGCAGCGAGCTTTGGAAGATGTGTAGCCAGTCGTGCACCTCGACGGGCGGCTCCTCGATGGTGGTCTCGACGGGTTCGACGACCTGCGGCGGTGCTATGGTGAGCCGTCCCTGCGTGGGGTCGGCGGTGAGTGCATACTCCTTTGGCGGCTCGGGCAGAGTATTCTCGTTGAAGGTGACGAGCTGCGGGTTGTCGATCATGGCTTGATAGCGCACGGCCTGCACGTGGTCGGACTGCTGCTTGGCCTGCGCGAGCCACTGGTCGCTGGCATTGAGTGTATAGGCGTCGGTGGATTCGCCGTGAATGTCGGGCGTGACGATGACGTTTTCAACGAGTTGATATTTCTCGAAGATGAGTGGCACCAACAGATAGTCAGGCTCGGTTTGCGCCTGGCAATGCAGTGCGGCGGCCAAGGTGAGGATGATAGTTAACTTCTTCATTGTTTATTGTTTTATATGTTTCGAGAGCCATTGCGCGGCAGTCATGGTTGTTCAGGCGTCGTAGAGAGGTCCGTCGTCGCGCTTGGGCTTGGGTTGTTGTTTTTGCTGTTGCTTCTGCCTCTCAGCATCTTGCTTCGACTGCACCCTTTGCCGCTTCTTTTCGCGGTTGGGCTGTTGCTTTTTTCCTTCGGCGAAGCTCTTGATGATGTCGTCGACGGTCTCGCGGTTGCCGTAAAGGTAGTTGATGGTGACTTCGGCGATGAGGTTCTGCTTGTGGCTGATGAGGTCGGCGATGACAGCCCGGCTGCCGTCGGGCATGGTGCCCTCGATGGTGAGTGCCTTGAATCCTTTGACCTTGATTTTGCCCTGCTTGGTGTCGTACATGTTGTAGCCCAGAGCCTTGCGCTCGAGGTTGGAACGGAGGAACTTGTCGTCGCTTTTGTCCTTGTTATACAGTTGTATGGTCATGACCATCTCGTCCCAATGGATTTCGAACCTGGTGTTGGAGCTATAGGTGACGAAGCCACCGTCGGGGACCTCGAACGAGAGGTCGTATCCGCTCCAGGTGTAGACCGAAGCGCTGGCCAGCAAGGGCAGCAGAAACAAGAGGAAGGGTAGTAGGAAACGCTTGTTCATAGTCGAGAAGAGGAAGTGTTATTGATTCACTTGCTTGAGCCACTGGAGCCACTGCGCTTCGGAACCGATGAAAATGTTGAGGTCCACGTCGCCGTCCACCCCGTCGACGCTGCCCCAGTGGCTGTACTGCTGCATGGTGTGGCCCAGATAGGCTATCGATTCAGGGGCGCGGAAGGCACTGAGCCATAATTCGTAATCGTCGAGGTGACCTTGATAGTAAGTTTTGTATCCGTTGCCATTGGTGTAGAACATGACCTTGAACCCATGGTGCTGCAACTCACGTGCCATCAGTTTGAGGTTTTGCAAGATGGTGGTGCGGTCGACGTTGTTGTCGTTGTCCGACTCCTCGACATCGATGACCAGGGGCAGGTCGAGGTGGCGGTTGCCAACAGTCCGGATGAAGTGCTGCGCCTGCTCTACCCCGCCCCGGTTCATTCTGAAAAAGTGGTAGCAGCCCACCTTCAAGCCGGCCTTCCGCGCACCGGAGTACTGGTCGTTGAGCAACGGGTTGCGATAGGAGATGCCCTCGGTGGCCTTGATATAGACGAACCGAATCCCGCTGTCGGCCACACGGCTCCAGTCGATGCTCCCGTTGTGCTTCGACACGTCGATGCCCGCAATGGGATAGCGGTCGACGTTGACATTAGGGCGCTAGTGCCTATAGAGCAGCACGGCCAGCACGGCGATAATCACCGCCGTGCCAGCCAGCAGAGCCCACTTGATGTAGTCGGGCCTCGACTGCGACTTGCCTCTCTTGCTTTTGGCCATCGTGGTCAGAAGAGCGGCATTGTCGACTGGGAGTAGACGTACTTCTGTTCAAACTCCTCGCTGCGCATGGTCATCATTATGATGCCCTGTATGATGGCGATGATTTCCCAAAGGCCACAAGTGACTTTGCTGAGCAAGAGGCAAAGGAAACCGCCAACCGTCTTGCCTACGTAGAAGTAATGCACACCAAAGGCTCCGAGCAGGATGGCGAGCAGCCCTGCCACTCCACGGCTTTTGCCCGATGGTCCGGCATCGAACACGCCGATATCGGTTCTCTGATAGGGCTGGCCGCCGTAGGCATACTGCGGGCCGAACTGCGGCGGGGTCTGCTGGCCGAAAGCCACGTTGAACTCGTTGCCACAATAGGGGCAGCGGACATTGGCGACAGGCTGCGTGGTGGTGAATTGCCGGCCACACCGCGGGCATTGATAGTTGATCATAGCTTGAAAATTTTGGAATTATGAACGCGTAGTATAATTAATTGTTTCAGCGGCGGTTCTTGCCTTTGCGCCTCTCCTGCTCGCGGAGCATGGCCTGCTGCTGGCGCTGCGCCTCCTCGAGGCGGGCCATGAAGCCGCTCTTCTTTTTGGGCTTGGCCCGGTTGGCGGCGATGGTGGCACGCACCTTGTCCTCGCTGACGAATGCCCGGCAGAGGTAGGTCTGCGCGATGGTGATGAGCAGCGAGATGAAGTAGTAGTAGCTCAAGCCCGAAGCATAGTTGTTGAAGAACACGAGGAACATGATGGGCATGAGATACATCATCCACTTCATGCCGGGCATCGACTGCTGCTGGTTCTGCGACTGCATGGTGAGGTAGGTGTAGCCGATGTTGGTCACGGTCATGAGCAGACAGAAGAGGCTGATGTGGTTACCAAAGTAGTTGGTAATGAAGGGGATCTGCCCGGTCCACTCGATAATCTTGTCGGGTGCGGAGAGGTCTTTGGCCCAGAGGAATGCCTGTCCGCGCAGCTCGATGCACGAGGGAAAGAAGGTGAACATGGCGATGAGGATGGGCATCTGCAGGAGCATGGGCAGGCAGCCGCCGAAGGGGCTGGCACCGGCAAGGCTGTACAGCTCCATGGTCTTCTGCTGCTTCTTGAGGGCGTCCTCCTGGTTGGGATACTGCTCGTTGATGGCGGCGATGTCGGGCGCGAGGATGCGCATCTTGGCCTGCGAGATGTAGCTCTTGAAGGTGAGCGGCGAGAGCACGAGTTTGAGCAGGATGGTGAGAATGAGGATGATGATGCCGTAGTTGCCGATAAACTTGCCCAGCCAGGTGAACACCGGGATGATGATGCCCGTATTGATCCACCGGAAGAGCTTCCATCCCAGCGGGATGAGCTTGGTGAGCTTGAGGTCCTCCTTGGGCGAATACTGGTCCATGGCCGAGAGCGTGGGATAGCGGTTGGGGCCCAGATAGAAGTAGAACGACGCCGGTCGCTCCTTGTCGCTGGCATAGGGGATGGAGGTGCGGATGCTCATGTCCTTGAGATAGGACTGATAGTCGTCGGTACCCTTCTCAAACTCGCGGCTGGTGAGCTGCGCACCCGAGAAGAGGCTGTCGGCGATGAGCACGGCGCTGAAGAACTGGTTTTTGGTGGAAATCCACTTGAGCTTGTCCTTGATGTCCTTGTCGTCGTTGCCACTCTCGCTGGTGTTCTCCACATCGCCACCGTCGCCGTAGTATTTGTAGTAGATGCCCGAGTTGCGTTCCTCAAACATTTTGCCTTCCTCGTGGCGGGCCATCTTCTGGTGCCATGTGAAGTCGACGCTGTTGATGTTGATGGGGATGATGGAATTCATGCCGCTTTGCTCCATCTCCATGCGCACCATGTAGGAGCCGGGCACGAGGGTGTAGCGCAGCCCCCACTTGGCTCCGCCGCCCAGGTCGAGGCTCATGACCACGCACGAGTCGCTGACCTGCTCGGGCTTGAAGTAGAAGTCCTTGGTCTCGAAGCGCTGGGTGTTGTTGCTCAGGGTGAAGCTGTACTCATTCTCGCCGGGCGTGAACACCTCGACCATGGGGGCGTTGAACGCCTTGTAGGCCTTGAGCTGCGCGCGCGTGATGGCTCCGCCCTTGGTCGACACCTCGAGCTGGATGGAGTCGTTGTGCAGTTTGACAATCTGCTCGCTGCCGGAGAGGAAATTGGCAAACGACCCGTTCTTGAGATAGCTTTCGGTGGCCTTTCTGACAGCGGCCACGGCCTGATTGTGGAGCGCCGGGGTGCTGCTCGTGGCGGCGAGCACCTCGTCGAAGTCGAATGTGGTGTCGGCCAGGGCGATTGAGCCTACGAGTGAGTTGCCGTTCATGGCCAGATGCACGCCGTCGCGGTCGATGCCAGCCTGGCTGCGGGTGGAATCGGAGGCCATGGTGAGGAGCACGTTTTTGATTTGCTGCACCTCATCGGCGCTGAGCACGTCGATGGCCGAGGCACCGGCGAGCTGCTTGCTCTGCTGCTGGACGGCAGCAATGGAGTCGCGCTGTCGCTGCTGTTCGGCCATATCGGCCTCGCTGGGTCCGAAGAAGTACATGTAGCCGAAAATCACGGCACACATGAGCAGCATTCCAGTGATTGTGTTTTTGTCCATTCTGTAGATTTGTCGACTTGTCGCCGGCCGGCAGGGTCATCGGCGTTGCCTATTCTCAAGAGCGGCGGAGCGATGGCTGTGCAGGCCGGATGATGATGTGATTATTGTTGGTTACTGTTTTTCTCGTTTTGGTAGGCGATGGCCGCCCTGATGAAGTCCATGAACAGCGGATGCGGGTTGAGCACGGTGCTGCTGTACTCGGGGTGATACTGGGTGCCGATGTACCAGCGCTTGTCGGAAAGCTCCACCACCTCCACGAGGTGTGTCTGCGGGTTCTCGCCCACGCAGTGCATGCCCGCTTGCTCAAACTGCTGGCGGTAGTCGCTGTTGAACTCGAAGCGGTGGCGGTGACGCTCTTCGATGTCGAGCTTACCGTAAGCTCTTGCAACTTTCGTGCCATCGGTCAGGCGGCAGGCATAGGCGCCGAGCCTCATGGTGCCGCCCAGGTTGGTGATGCTCTTTTGCTCCTCCATGAGGTCGATCACGTTGTGGGGCGTGGTGGGGTCGAGCTCCACGCTGTTGGCGTCGGGCATGCCGAGCACATTGCGCGCGAACTCGATGACCATCGACTGCATGCCCAGGCAGATGCCGAACGTGGGCACATCGTGCTCGCGGCACCAGCGCAGAGCGATGAACTTGCCCTCGGTGCCTCGCTGTCCGAATCCCGGAGCTACGATGATGCCGTCGTTGCCGTTGAGCATCTGGTCGACGTTGGCGTCGGTGAGCCGCTCGCTGTTGATGTAGGTGATGCGCACCTTGTGGTCGTTGTAGGTGGCCGCCTGGAAGAGCGACTCGTCGATCGACTTGTAGGCGTCCTGAAGCTCCACATATTTGCCCACGAGGCCGATGCGCACCTCGTCGGTAGCCTCGCGGAGCTTGTCGAGGAAGAAGTTCCACTTCGTCAGGTCGGGCTCGTGGCGGTGGGGGGTGTTGGTCTTGTCGAGGATGATGGTGTCGAGGTGCTGGTCGAGCATCATCAGGGGCACCTCGTAGATGGTGGGGGCGTCGATGCTCTGGATCACGGCGTCGGGGCTGACGTTGCAGAACTGCGCCACCTTGCGTCGCATCGCGGCGGGAATGTCGTGCTCGGTGCGGAGCACGAGCACATCGGGCTGGATGCCCACCTGCTGCAGCTGCTTGACGGAGTGCTGCGTGGGCTTGGTCTTCAGCTCTTTGGCCGCCCGGATGTAGGGCACATAGGTCAGGTGCACGCAAATGCACTGGTTGCCCAGCTCCCAGCGCAGCTGG
>CAMVDK010000170.1 GCA_947166165.1 uncultured Porphyromonadaceae bacterium | reverse complement strand
GCGAGCACCCTCATTCAGCATCCTGCAGAAGCAAAATGTCACACCTTAAAAATCTTTTTATGAACGCCACCGCAAAAGTAATAAAATATTCTCAAAATAGAGAACATTTCTCATAAAAAAACAGATTGGATGGCGGTTTACCTGGCCAAGCGGCGGCGCATGACCAGAGTGGTGACCAGCGAGGTGAGGGCACCGATGGCGGCCACGAGCAGCGCCACTACGATGAGGTCGGTCCACACGACCTCGACCGGATACGACCGCACGATCATGGTGGCCGGGTCGCCACCGAGTTTGAGCCACCCGAACTGCTGCTGGCCGAGGCACAGGAGCAGTCCGAGCACAATGCCTGCCACAGCACCCACGAGCGCGATGAGCCATCCTTCGATGACGAAGATGCGCGTGATCTGGCTGTCGCTGGCACCGAGGCTGCGCAGCGTGGCGATGCTCTCGTCCTTCTCGATGATGAGCAGCGACAGGGTGCTCACCACGTTGAACGTGGCGATGATGAGAATGAAGGTCATCAGCAGGAAGGCCATCCACTTTTCGATGTTCACGAGCCGGTAGGCCGTGGCTTGCTGCATGAGTCGGTTCTTGATGGTGTAGGCGCTGCCCAGTTGCTGGGTGAGGCGCGTCATCACGGCGGCCTCGTCGGCACCAGGCTCGAGCCTCAACTCCACGGCGGTGGCCTCGCGCTCGTAGTCGAACAGCCGGCGCGCCATGTCGATGGGCACGTACATCAAGTCGTTATCATAACTGTTCTGCTGCAGTTGGAACACGCCGGCCACGAAGAGCGAGTCGGCGGTGAATGCTCCCATGGGGTTGGCCATGTTGACGCTTCCCTGGCGCTGCGGAGCGTAGAGTTGCATCATAATCAGGTATTCGGGCCTGACGTGCAGCCTGAGCGCCGGCCCCACGCCCACGACGGCATAGGAGGCCACCTGGTCGTGCAGCTGCCAGCGCCCGTCGACGATGACGCTGTCCACATCGGTGAGGCGGTTGTAATCGTCGGGCACACCCTTCAGGCGCACGGGCATCTGATAGTCGGCGAAGATGGCCAGCGCGTTGTCGGCAATCACAGGCATGGCCAGCTCGACGCCCGGCGTGGCCCGCGCCACAGCGAGCACGCTGTCGGCATCGGCGATGGTCTTGCCCAGGGTGGCGGTGACCTCAATCTGCGGGTCGAGCAGCGCCAGGCGGCTCATGATGAGCCCACGGAAGCCGTTGAACACGCTCAGCACACACACCAGCGCGGCGGTGGTGACCACCACCCCGAGTACCGAGATGATGGAAATGATGTTGACGGCATTGTGTGCCTTCTTCGACACCAGATAGCGGAGCGCTATTTTCAGCAAAACACCCATCGCATCGCCCAATCAATCACTACTCAAGAATCACCCAACTGTGCATCGCAAATTGTGCATCGCGCAATTGTGCATTGTGCATTGTGCATTGTGCATTATAAATCCCCTACTTGCCCAGCAACTCATCGATGTGCTCGATGTAGTCGAGCGAGTCGTCGATGAAGAACTTCAGCTCGGGCGTGCGGCGCAGCTGATAGCGCGTGCGTGTGGCCAGATTGTAGCGAATCTGACCCACGCTGGCATTGATGTTGTCGAGCAGTTCCTGCGCACGCTCGCTGGGGAAAATGCTCAAGTAGGCGCGCGCCACACTCAGGTCGGGCGACACGCGCACCGAGCTCACGCTCACCAGCACGCCGCCCATCTTGGCCGTCTCCAGACGGAACAGTTCGCTCAATTCCTTCTGGATGAGGCGCGAAATTTTTTCAAGTCGTGTTGCTTGCATCTTTATTGTTTAGAGTTCGTTACAATTCCTTGGTAAAAGCCCGCCGGCGCTTGTTCTGGCGATACTCAAAGTATTGCCACTGCTGCTGCACGCGCTCATTTTCCTCAAGTTCATGGCCAGTGTCGGCCCACTTGTAGCCGAAGCGGTTGAAGCAGGGAATGAGGTCGTCGAAGATGAGCGCGTTCACACCCTTGCTCTGATACTCCGGTTTGACGGCGATGAGCAGCAGGTCGACCACGTCGTTGTGCCCCTTGAAAGCCTTGAGCAGGTGCCACCAGCCGAAGGGGAACAGCCGCCCACGGCTCTTGATGAGTCCCTGCGAGAGCGAAGGCAGCGTGATGCCCACACCGATGAGCTCGCCGTCGGGCTTGATCACAAGCGAGAGGTCGTCGAGCGGCAGGAAGGGCAGATACATCTTGATGTAGTGCTTGATTTGCTTGTCGCTCAGCGGCGAGTAGCCGAACAGCTGGTCGTAGGCCTCGTTGATGAGCCGGAAAATGGCATCGCCGTAGTCGCGCACCAGCTTGCGGCGGCTGGTGTACTTGATGGTGTCCACCCCCACGCGCTTGCGCACGATTTCGGCCACTCGGTGCATCTTCTCCGGCACCTCGGGGGGCACCTTCACGCGGAACTCAAGCCAGTCTACATCCTTCACGAATCCCATGCGCTCCATGTGGCGAGGGTAGTATTCGTAGTTGTAGATGGTGGCCTGTGTGCTCACCTCGTCGAAGCCCTCGATGAGCATGCCCTCAAGGTCCATGTCGGTGAATCCCAGCGGCCCGGTGAGGCAGGTCATCCCCTTTTCGCGCGCCCAGCCGGCCGCGGCGTCGAAGAGCGCGTCGACCACCTCGTCGTCGTCGATGAAGTCTACGAAACCGAAGCGGCCCTCCTGTTTGCCACTGCGCTCGTTCACGAGGCGGTTGATGATGGCCGCTATGCGCCCCACGGGCTTGCCGTCGCGGTAGGCCATGAAATAGGCCGCCTCGCAGAAGTCGAACGACGGGTTCTCGGCCGGATTGAGTGTCCCCACCTCGTCGCTCACCAGCGATGGCACATAGTAAGGGCTGTCGGCATAGAGGTGATCGATGGGAAAAGTCACAAAGCGCTTCAGCTCGCTCTTCACCGGATTGATTTGTTTGATTTCTATCATAACGGAATGAGAGGTTTTATGACCCCCACCAATGGTTCATAGCCCACAGCAGGGCCAGCAAGGCCAGCAGCACCACATCGAGCCAGAGAAAGAAACGGCTGTAGAAGCGGCGCGCGGCCTTGCGCTGTTCGTCATTGCTGAGTGGTTCATCCACTGTGATGTCATTTGATTGATTTGAGACTTCCCGTCGACAAGTTGTACTGGTAATGCCCGCCGTTGGAGGTCTTGATGCCCAGAAGATGGTTCTTGCTGTCGTGGAAACCTATCTCGCTGGCGCCTTTGGAATAGATGGTGAAATACTTGCGGGTGTTTTTGTCGAAGCCGTACACCGACCCGTTCTTGGTGAGGAACACGCTGTAGCCTTCGCTGTGAATCTGGTTGGAAATATCCTCTTTGCGGAAGATGGGCTTGTCGTAGGTGCTCTTTTTCATGGTCACCTCTTCGCCACTCTTGGCCTGCTCCACTTTTTCCTGGTTTTCCTGCTTCCAACGGGCGTCGGCACTGTCGGGGCTGGCCATTTTGCGCTCCATCTCCTCCTTCTCCTGGGCCTCCTTCTCGGCCTTTAATTCCTCCTCGGTGGGGAAATAAAGCACCTTGATGTTCTTAGCCTCTTGCTCCAGGAATCGGCTCTCGTTGCTGTTGCTTGAAGTCAGCGGCTTAGTGCAATGGATGTATTGCCGGCCGTCGCTGCGGCTCTTGATGGTGCCTATATAGTCGACTGCGGTGAGTTTTTTGGCTTTGACGTCGAACACGTTGAGCGTCACCCTGCCTTGCGCTCCCTCGCCGCCCAGCGGCTCCATATATGCAAAATAGAGATACTCCTTGCCGTCGATTTTCACCGCACGCGGCACCTGCTGGATGTCGGCCATGAGTTTCGAATTGTCCATCGTGATGGGCCGCCCTTCAAGGTACTTGACTTGCAGCATTTCGGGGTTCCATATGCTGCCCATCCGTGTGAGCTGGTAGATTTTGAAGAACGACCGCTCGGCGGCGTTCGACAAATAGGTGACGCCCCAAATGCGGTCGGGCACTTCGTTGCCGTCGCCTTTCACCATGACGGCGGCGCTGGCCGAAGCCCCGTCGCCCATCAGGTTGTTGCGGTTGAGTTCGGCCGAAAGAATCGCCAGCGGGTCCTGGCTGGTGACTTCGGTGACAAGAGTGGAGTCGGTTTTTTCTTCTTCGTTGTGGTTGTCGCTGCTGCCGCCACAGCCGCGCAGCAGCATGAGTCCGCCTATGATCACTGCCACAGCGGCCAGGCCGATGAGCAGATTGCGGTTGAAATTGCTGCCGCCCTGCTCTTCATCGTCGTCATCGTCTTCGTCGTCCTCTTCTTTTTCCCAAGCATTGGTCTGCTGCCTAGCGGCCTGCTGGCGGCGGAGCCGTTCTTGCTCGCGGCGCTGCTGCTCGGCCTGCTGCTGGCGCTGCTGCTCGTAGTAGGTCTGGCCTGCTGCTGCCGTGTCGGCTTGCTCCACGGTTTCTTCTTCCATGTCGTTGCGCACCATTTTGCCGCACTTCGGGCAGAACACACTGTTGGCCGGAATCATCTTTCCGCACATCGGGCACTGCATATTGCTGCTCATTGGAGCACCACATCGATTGCAAAACGCCGACCCTTCGGGGGCCTCGTTGCCACACTTCGCACATCTCATATTATTCGATTTTTTCAGTTATCAGTTGTTACAACCTGCAAAGATATTGATTTTGCCCGAAATAAAGGGCAAAAACGGCAAAAAAACGTCGCTATAGCCCGCAATTTAGGCCAAAAAACCGTCTAAATATTGTCGAACAGCGATGGCTGCTCGAGTAATTGGAAGGTGAGGCGGTGGTGGGGCGTGGTGCCGTGAGCGGCGATGGCGGCGCGGTGCTGGCGCGTGGGATAGCCCTTGTTGCGGTCCCAGCCGTAGTGGGGATATTCGTCGTGCAAGCGGCGCATGAGCTCGTCGCGGTGGGTCTTGGCCAGCACCGAGGCGGCCGCGATGCTCATCATCTTGCCATCGCCCTTCACGATGGTGGTGTGCGGAATGTCGCGATAGGGTCGGAACCGGTTGCCATCGATGAGCAAAGCCTCGGGCCGCACCGCCAATTGGTCGATGGCGCGGTGCATGGCCAGGATCGATGCATTCAAGATGTTGATGCGGTCAATTTCGTGTGCGTCGACCATGGCCACGGCCCAGGCCACCGCCTCGCGCTCAATCACGGGTCGCAATGCCTCGCGCTGGCGCTCGGTGAGCTGCTTGCTGTCGTTGAGCAATTCGTTGTGGAAGTCGGGAGGAAGAATCACGGCGGCGGCTGTCACTGGTCCGGCCAGGCATCCACGCCCGGCCTCGTCGCATCCGGCCTCGATGCGCCCTTCGATGAGAAAACGCTGTAACATAATCCATATGCCCACCCCTCGACAGCGCCCGACTCAATTCTTGCGCTGGATGATGTAGGCGAAAATCTGCTTGAACGAATCGATGGTGTCGTTGGGCATGTAACGCTCAAGAATCTCGTCGGCCTCGGCACGGAGCCGCTCCATGGTGGCGTAGGCATAGTCGATGCCTCCAGCCTGCTTGGCAAACGTGACGAGCTGCTCGATGTCGGCCGCTGTGAGCTGCTCCTTATGTGCAAGCTGCTGCATGCGTGGCTGCTCGGGCAGGTCGCTGCGGCGCAGTGCAAAGATGAGCGGTAGCGTGATTTTCCCCTCGCGCAGGTCGTTGCCCGTAGGCTTGCCCACCACGGGGTCGTCGAAGTAGTCGAATGTGTCGTCCTTGATTTGGAAGCAGATGCCCAGCAGCCGGGCATACCGCTTCAGGTCGGCAAGCACACCGTCGGGAGCCTGGCGCGCATACCCACCCACGGCCACGCAGCTCTCGAAGAGCGAGGCGGTCTTCTTGCCGATGATGTTCATGTAGGTCTGCTCGTCGATTTGGCGCGTTCGCGCGTTGTCGTACTGGTTGATTTCGCCCAGCGAGAGGTCGCCGCCCATCGTGGCCAGCGACTCCAGAATGCGGTTGTCGCCGGTCTTCACGGCGCATCGCAGGGCGCCGGTGACGAAGAAGTCGCCCACAAGCACCGCCACATGATTGCTCCACACGCTGCTGATGGTGGGCGTGCCTCGCCGCTCGGTGGCCTGGTCGATGACATCGTCGTGAATGAGCGACGCGTTGTGCAGCATCTCGATGGCAGCCCCGGCATAGAGCACGCGCTCGTCGATGCCGCCAAACAGCTCACCGCTGAGCAGCACCAGCAGCGGACGCAGCTGCTTGCCCTTGGTGCACAAATATTTGTCCACGATGCTGTTCATCAGCTCCGTGTCGCTCTGCAGCGTGTCGCGAATCATGGCGTTGAGACGGTCTAACTCGGGCTGCAGCCTACGCTTTATATCATTTAGTGCTACCATAGAATTCCAGCCAACTGTGGCTCTGCGAAGAGCAGTGGCTGGCCATGCGTGATGATGAGTGGGTAGAGATGGATTCGAACCACCGAAGCGATGACGCAGCAGATTTACAGTCTGCCCCATTTGGCCACTCTGGAATCTACCCAATGCCCGAAAAGCGGCGCAAAGATACTCAAAATTTTTGGATTGGCAACGCTCGCGCTCTTCCTAATTCAAAAAACAAGTCATATTTATCAATACACCACGCATAATACACAATGCACAATGCCTCCACCAAAGCAAACGCTTATGTGCTTATAGTCTAAAAACAACTTAATTCGTGAAATACGCGTTGTCGATAACAACAAATTAAACAAATGAAACGAATGCTTGACTCGGTCAGCATGTTGTTCATTTTGTTGTGGCAATTACCGCCGTGTTGTCCCCATCTCCAGCTATTCAGTTCGAAGAACTGGACAAGGCCAGCGGCCTTGAATTGAACTGAACCCCAGGGCGCAAGCGTCGGAGACGGTTGTGGCCTGGGGATGGCGGCACTACACGGCTCCGAGCCTCGCAGAGGGCCAACTGTCGGTCGCTGCCCCCCCTTCGAGCTGCCGGGAGCA